>SBBV01000375.1 GCA_005240015.1 Candidatus Odyssella thessalonicensis
CCGTCGACCGGCGCCAGCGGCGGCGGCGCCGTGATGGTGACGAGCCGGCGCGGTCCGGCGAGACGCTGCTCGATCGCGGCCGCGAGCGTCCTGGCTACGCTAAGCGTGCGGAATTCGGGATCGGCCGCGGCCACCACCGTCCACGGCGCGTGCGCCTGGTCGGTGATGCGGATCGCGTGGCGCCAGGCGCCGACGACGGCGTCGTAGCGCTTGTGCTCCTTCCAATCGGCCTTGCTCACGCGCCAGCGCGTCGCGCGCTTCTTGTCGAGCTTGGCGAGGCGCTTCTTCTGCTGCTTCGCGGAAAGATGCAGCCAGAACTTCAGCACCAGCGCGCCCTCGTCGGCCAGCATGCGCTCGAAGCGGCGGATCTCGGCGAGGCGCTGGTCGAGATCGGGGCGCGAGAGATCGCCCGCGGCGCGCGCCGTCACCGGATCCTGGTACCAGGAGTGGAGCAGGATGCCGATGCGTCCCTTGGGCGGCAGCGCGCGCCAGAAGCGCCACATGAACGGGCGCTCGCGCTCCTCGTCGGTCGGCTGATCGCAGGCGGCGGTCTCGACGAGGCGCGGGTCGAGCCACTCGTTGAGCGTGGCCAGCACCTCGCCCTTGCCCGAGCCGGCCAGGCCGGCGACGACGATGACGACCGCGAACGGCTTCTTCTCGGCGAGCGCGCGCTGCGCCGCGAGCAGCGCCTCGCGCAGGCGCGGCTCCTCGCGCGCGAACGTGGCCTTGTCGACCTTGTGCTTGATCTCGGCGGCTTCGAACATCGCGTCATTCCTAGCGCGCGCATGGAAGCGCTTCAAACGCGCCGTTTGCGCGGGCCCGCAGCATCGCTAATGTGCTGCGGCCAACACGAGGGAGCGAGCCATGGCGCATCTCCGCAGCCTTTCCCAAGGCGCCGCCGTCTTCGACGTCTTCACGGCCTACGCCGACCTGTTCACGCCGTTCGTCGATTTCAGCCAGCGCCTGTTCCGCGGGCCGGGGCCGCTGCCGATCCGCGACCGCGAGCTGATCTTCTCCTACGTCTCGCAGCTCAATGCCTGCGAATACTGCTTCGGCGGCCATTCGCAGACCGCGCTGCTGCTCGGCGCGACGCCGGACGTGTTCGAGCGGCTCAAGGTCGACATCGACGCGGCGCCGGTCGATGCGAAGTTGAAGCCGCTGCTGCACTACGCGAAGAAGCTCACCGAGACGCCGACGCGGATGACGCCGGCCGATGCCGAGGCCGTCTACGCCGCCGGCTGGAGCGACGACGCGCTGATGCAGGCGATCGTGATCTGCTGCCTCGCCAACTTCATGAACCGGCTGGTCGAGGGCTGCGGCGTGCAGGCCGATCCGGCCAAGTTCGCCGCGCGCGCCAAGAGCGCGGTCGAGAAAGGCTACCAGCGGCCGTTCCAGGAGCGGATGGCGGCCAGGGAAAAGGCCGCGCGCTAGGAGCGCTGAGGCGCTCAGCGCGGGCGCACGCGGCTCGTCGGCTGCGCGGTGAACGGATCGTCGGGCCAGTAGTGCTTGGGGTAGCGCCCGCGCAGATCGCCGCGCGCCTCGGGATAGCCGCGCCGCCAGAAGCTGACGAGATCGCGGGTGACCTGGATCGGCCGCTGCGCCGGCGAAAGCAGATGCAGCAGCAGCGGGACGCGCCCGCCGGCGATCGTTGGCGTGGCGGTGGCGCCGAACATCTCCTGGATGCGCACCGCCAGGATCGGCTCCGGCCCCGAGACGTAGTCGATGCGCGCGCGCCTTCCGCTCGGCACCGCAATGTCGAGCGGTGCCTCGCGGTCGAGGCGCTGCTTCTGCCGCCAATCGATGAGCGACTCGAGCGCGCGCATCAGCGGGATGCGCGCGAACTCGCTGCGCCGCGCGACGCCGGTGAGGAACGGGCCGAGCCAATCCCCGAGCGTCGCGGAGAGGGCCGCGTCGGAGACGTCCGGCCAACCGGCCTCGGCGCCTTCGAGCCGGCGCATCAACGCGATTCGCGCACGCAGCGTTTTCGGCTCGCCGGACCAGGGCAGCGCAGCCAGGCCCAGCGCGCGGATCCCGTCGAGCACCGCACTCGCCACCGCTCCGGGGTCCGGCGCCGCGAGCGGCGCTTCGGCCAGAACCAGCGCGTCGAGGGTCGTTCGCCGGCGCGCCTTGGCCGCCTGCTCGCGTGCGTCCCATTCGACGCGCTCCTCGACCCGGATGCGCGAGGCGAACAGCTCCTCGAGTTCCGCGCGCGCGAGCGGCGCCGCACGGAAGATGCGCGCGTCCTGCTTGTCGCCGTCGAGATCGGCGATTGCCAGGAACGCCGCGGCCGCGAGCGGGTCGGCGGTGTCGCACCAGGCCCCGCGCCCGTTGGCGAGGCGGAAGCTCCCCAACTCGTCGCCGCGGCGCTGGGCGACGCGGTCGGGATAGGCGAGCGCCAGCAGCCGGCCGGCGGCCTCGTCGCCCGCTCCGCCCTCCGCGGCCCTCAGTTGCCGCCGCCACATCTCGGCCACGCGCCGGACGCGCTCGCGCCCGCGCAGCAAGCCCAGGCGCAGCCGGATGTTGATGCTCTTGAGGTCGCGGCCGAGATCGCGCTCTTCGATCAGCGCCGCGAGATCGCAGGCGAGCGCGCCGGCGCCCATCGCCTTGCCGGCGAGCATCATGTGGGCCAGGCGCGGATGCGCGCCAAATCCCGCCATCGCGCGGCCATGCGCGGTGACCCCGCCGTCACCATTCAGCGCGCCGAGGCGCTCGAGCAATTCGCGCGCCTGCGTCAGCGCCTGTGGCGGCGGCGGATCGAGCCAGCCGAGCTTCGCGGCATCGCGCGCTCCCCACAACGCAAGCTCGAGCGCGAGCGGCGCGAGATCGGCCTCGCGGATCTCGGGCGCCGGATATTGCGGGAGGCTCTTGTGCTCGGCCTCGCTCCAGAGGCGATAGCAGATGCCCGGCGCGAGGCGTCCGGCGCGCCCTCTCCGCTGCTCCGCCGAGGCCTGCGAAACGCGCACGGTTTCGAGCCGCGTCATGCCGCTGGCCGGCTCGAAGCGCGGCACGCGCGCGAGCCCGCTGTCGATCACCACGCGCACGCCCTCGATGGTGAGGCCGGTCTCGGCGATCGACGTGGCGAGCACGATCTTGCGCTCGCCGGCCGGACTCGGCCGGATCGCCGCGTCCTGCGCCGCGAGATCGAGGTCGCCGTAGAGGGGCGCAATCCGCGTGCCGCTCGGCAGCACGCGTTCTTCGAGCCGCTGCTGGGTGCGCCGGATCTCGCCGGCGCCGGGCAGAAAGACCAGCATGTCGCCCTCGGTCTCCCCCAGCGCGCGGCGGATCGCTGTGGCAACCGCGTCTTCGATGAGCACCCGAGGCTCGGGGCGACCGAGCCAGCGCGTCTCGACCGGAAAGGCACGCCCCTCGCTGGTGATCACGGCAGCGTTCATCAAACGCGCGAGCGCGGCGCCCTCGAGCGTGGCCGACATCGCAGCCAGGCGGAGATCGGGCCGCAACGCCGCCTGGGCTTCGAGGCAGAGCGCCAGCGCGAGATCGACCTCGAGGCTGCGCTCGTGGACTTCGTCGAACAGCACCGCGCCGATGCCCTTCAGCTCCGGATCGGCTTGCAGGCGGCGCAGAAACAGGCCATCGGTGACCAGCTCGATGCGGGTCTTGCCGCTCACCCTGCTGTCGAGGCGGACGCGATAGCCGATGGTTTCCCCCACCGCCTCGCCGATGCTCGCCGCCATGAACCGCGCCGCCGCGCGCGCCGCCAGGCGCCGCGGCTCGAGCACCACGATCTTGCCGCCGCGAAGCCAATCCGCATCGAGCAGCGCCAGCGGCACGCGCGTCGTCTTGCCGGCGCCCGGCGGCGCCTGCAGCACGAGATTGGGCCCGCGCGCGAGTGCTTCGCGCACGTCGGGGAGGATGGAGTCGATGGGCAGCGTCATCGCCGCCCTCTATAGCGCGGCGGTGCCGTTTCCCTCACCTCCCATTCGTCGCAAAAGCGACGAATGGGCCCCTCCTCCTCTCTCCTTCGGGAGAGAGAAACAAGCGCGCGGCCCTTTCTTCTCTCTCCCACGAAATGGGAGAGAAGGGGCCCATCGCCGCGTCTTCGCGGCGATGGGACGTGAGGGTACTACCCCCACACCTCCGCCGCGTTGGCCTTGTACCAGCTCTCGGCGTAGCGGGCCTCGGCCTTGCGGAACGCGGCATCGGCCTGCGCGGGGCTCACGCCGCCGCCGGGCGCCACGGCCATCTTGCCGTCCTTCACGACATAGACGTTGGCGACCGAGATGCCGTAGTCGGGGCCGACCACGCTGTAGCAGGTGTTGGCGAAGGACGGCGCGCTCGGCTCTTTGCCCTGCAGCATGGCGACGATGGCCGCCGCCACGACCTTGCCCTGGCTCGATGCCGAGAAGCCGGACTTCGGCATCGGCGCCGCGATCGAGGCGTCGCCGATGACGTGGATGTCCTTCTGCTTCGTCGATTCGAACGTCGCCGGGTTGATCGGGCACCAATCGCCCTGATTGACGCCCGCGGCCATGGCGATGGCGCCGGCCTTTTGCGGCGGCACGATGTTGACGACGTCGCCCTTGTGCTTGGCGCCGAGCTCGCACTCGAGCTGCTTGGTCTTGGGGTCGACCTTGACCACCTTGCCGTCCTTCGACAGCGGCACCCACTCGATCATGCCGTCGTAGAGCGCCTTCCAGCCGCCCATGAACAGGCCCTGCTTCGAGAAATTGTCCTTGGCGTCGAGGATCAGGATCTTCGACTTCGGCTTCTTGGTCTTGAAATAGTGCGCGATCATGCTGACGCGCTCGTAGGGGCCGGGCGGGCAGCGGAACGGATCGGCCGGGCACGCGATGATGAACGTGCCGCCGTCCTTCATCGCCTCGAGCTGGCGGCGCAGCAGCGTCGTCTGCGGGCCCGCCTTCCAGGCGTGCGGCAGCAGCTGCGCGGCCTTCCCGTCATAGCCAGCGATGGCACCCCACTTGAAGTCGACGCCAGGCGAGAGCACGAGCTTGTCGTATTGCAGCGTCTGGCCGTTCGCGAGCGTCACCGTCTTCTTGGCGGGATCGACCCTGGTCGCGGTCGAGTGCACGACGTTGACGCCGTGCTTGGTGCGCATCGCATTGTAGTTGTGGGCGATGCTTTGCAGCGGCCGCAGGCCGCCCAGAACAAGATTGCTGAAAGGGCAGGTGTAGAAGGTCTGCGACGGCTCGATCAGCGTCACCTGAAGATTCCGGTCGAGCATGCGCAGATATTTCGCGGTCGTGGCGCCGCCGAAGCCGCCGCCGACCACGACGACGCGCGCGCGGGCGCGCGCCTGGCCGAGTACCACGGGGGCGAAGCCGGTGAGCGCTGCGGCAGCGGCCACGCCGGCGGCGAACTCGCGTCGGGAAATCCGGGTCATCTCTGCCTCCCCTATTTCAGCGTGGCGATGTATTTGGCGAGCGCGTCGATCTCGGCGTCGGTATAGCCCTTGGCGAGGCGCGTCATCACGGTCGATGCGGCGCCGGTGCGCTTGCCGTCGCGGAAATCGACGAGCGTGGTCTTGAGCCAGTCCTCGGACTTGCCGGCGATGCTCGGAATCTCGCCCGGGCTCTTGCCGCCCGGTCCGTGGCAGTTGAGGCACGAGAGCGCGAGCAGGCGCCCATCGGCCTGCTGCGCGTGCACCGGGGCGACGCTGGCCGCCAACGCGATGCTGGCCGCGACGAGTAGAAGACGCTTCATCAGAGGTTCCTCCCCTGTCTGACGGACGGCAGGCCTGACGGGCCCGCCGCCGATTGCACGAACATCATATTCCGCTTTGCCGCGACCACAATGCGTCTAGCGCACGGTCGTGGGCAATTCGTCCAGACGCGGTGCCGAGATTCATTCGCCATGCTCCGACCAGTCTCGCGCACTCAGTCTCCGCCCGGCGGCCCAGCCGGCGGCGCCGGCGGTCCGCTTGACGGCGGCGCACTGCGCGGCTCCTGGTCGTAGCGATTGCTGTGGGTGCTGGCCAAGAGCCCGAAGATCATCAGATTGGCGTACGCGAGGCAATCTTCGTACCGCTGCCACTCCCCGAAGTAGCGGCCGTTGGGCAGCCTCGTATCAAACCCCCCGAGGTTGACCAGGATCTCCTTGGGCTGCTCGGGCCGCGTACAGCACCCGCCGGCCAATGCCGCAAGCAGGGCGATGCACGGCAGGCGCGTTCTTCCGGTCCAAGCTCGGCGCCGCACGCGCGAACGCGAGCAAGGCGGCGGCGGGTTCGGGAGTTTCATGGCGGACCTCTCGCAGTTTGCCCTCAGAAGCGCCAGGTCAATGCGAAGGTGACGGTGGTGCGGCGCGTCGTGAACGCGGCCAGGTTCGAATCGCCGATGCGGTGGGCGATCGAGATGCTGCCGCGAAGCCGCCCGTACAGCGGCGTCGCGTAGCCGGCCGAAAGGAGTATCGTGTCGTCGCGCCGCGCGGGGCTGGTGGGATAGCGCGAATAGCTGCGATGCTCGTAGCCGATCGCCGCTTGCAGGGTGCTCTGGCCGTCGCGCAACAGGCTGAGCAAGCCCGGACGCAGGCCGAGCGCGAGGCCGGCCGAGACCTCATGACCATCGTAGGCGTGGAGGTCTCCGGCGTTGTTGCGGACGAAGCCGTAGTCGAGCGACCACTCGGGGTGGCCGAAGCTGAACGGGCGGAACGGCCCGCGCAGCGACAGGCCCCAGCGATGCTTGACCGCGTCGCGCGGGTCCTCCTTGAAGTCGATGACCGCGAGCCGGTAGCTCGGGATCGCCACGAAGTGGGGAAAGACCGGGACGCGCGCGCTCCAGGTGAGCGCGTGGCCGAGGTTGAAGAAGCTGCCGCCGACCCAGACCGCGTCGATGTCGTAGCCGAAGGCCGCGGCCATCGGCAGATCGAACGCGCGGAAGCGATAGTCGGCGACGATGCCCGGCCGCAGCGCGACCACCGAGAAATCCGGGATCTCCACCGGGTAGGTGTGGAAGCCCGAGCCGAAGGCCGAGAGCGTCCACGGCCGCGCGTCGTAGAGCCGGTAGTGGCCGGCCGCCGCGGCGCCGAAGAAGGCGCCCGCCCCCTTGCTGCGCGCCTCATTCTCGGCGGTGAGGCTGGGATTGCTGTCGAATCCCGTGAACAGCGAGAGATCGAGCCGCCAGGCGCGCCGCTCGTCGATCGCGTCGAGCAGGCTCGGGTACTGGCCCGGCGCCGAGCGCACGACCTCCTCGCGCCGGTCGTCTTGCGCCGGCGCGGACGCGGGGATCGTGAGCCCGGCAAGAGCCGCGGCCGACATCATGCCGGCTCGCGATACCGCGGCCGCACGACTTCGGCGGCAGAAGAGGCTCCTGCCGGAGCTGGCACTTCTGAACATGATCGATCAGCGCCCCTTGCGCGCGGACCTGGACTGAAGCGGGAGTGACCGGTGGGCTCGCGCCCCCCGCTAGGGTTGCGGCGGCGGCACGATGCGGAGATAAGGCCGCGGCGCGCGCCAGCCGCCGGGATAGGTCTTGCGCGCCTCGTCGTCGGATACCGAGCCGGCGATGATGACGTCTTCGCCCGGCTTCCAATTCACCGGCGTTGCCACCTTGTGCTTCGCGGTGAGTTGCAGCGAGTCGATCACGCGCAGCAGCTCGTCGAAATTGCGGCCGGTGGTCATCGGATAAATGATCATGAGCTTGATCTTCTTGTCCGGCCCGATGACGAAGACGCAGCGCACGGTGGCGTTGTCGGCCGGCGTGCGGCCGGCCGACGTGCCGCTCACGTTGGGATGGAGCATGTCGTAGAGCTTGGCGACCTTGAGGTCGCTGTCGCCGATCAGCGGATAATTGGGGGCCATGCCCTGCGTGGCGCGGATATCCTCGGCCCAGCGGCGGTGGTCCTCGACCGGGTCGACGCTGAGCCCGATCACCTTCACCTTGCGCTTGTCGAACTCGGGCTTGAGCTTGGCCATCGCGCCGAGCTCGGTGGTGCACACCGGCGTGAAATCCTTGGGATGCGAGAACAGCACCGCCCAGCTGTCGCCGATCCAGCGGTGGAAATCGATGCGCCCTTCGGTGGTCTCGGCCTCGAAGTTCGGCGCGGTGTCGCCCAGTTGCAGTGCCATGATGAGCCTCGTTTGGTGGTGGTGAGGAAGCAGAGAGAAGTGCAGGCGTTCGCCTTCGCGGCCTGGCGGCAGTCGTGCGCGTTCAGGGCCGGCGCCGCTCGCGGCCGAAGCGACGGTGCCGCGGCGGCGGCGCCGGTTTGAACCAGAATTCGATCTGCTCGGTGTCGATCTCGCAGCGCGCGGAATGCTCGGTGCGCGGCGGGACGTGGTACCATTCGCCCGGCCCGAGCCTGAGCTCGCTGCCGTTCACCCGCAGCAGCATGCGCCCCTTGGTGACGACACCCCAATTCTCGCTCGCATGCGTGTGGGGCGGGATGCGCGTGCCGGCCGGATAAGTGGCGAACAGCACGTCGCAGGCGCGGGCGCGGAGGCGGAACGCCTCGAAACGCTCGGAAAACGGCTCTAGTGCGCGGATGCGCGCCGGGAAGGTGTTGCGGGACACGGGCGTGCTCCTACCGTCTCGTACGATGGCCCGCCCGCAGGGCCCC
>SBBV01000479.1 GCA_005240015.1 Candidatus Odyssella thessalonicensis
CGCCATGCGCGGGCAAGGCCTGCTTCGGCCCGGGCGGCGTCTTCGGCTTCTTGGTCGGCAGGTCGGTCATCCTCCCCATCTCCGACGGTGTGCGGGACATCGCGGCCCCACGTCGAACATTACGGGCGCATTACGGCACGCGCGCTCGCGATTCTAACGCCAGTGTAGCAAGAATCAGGCCGAATTTTGATCCGGCCTTTTGGGACCGCGCGCCTCCGCGCGCTCTTCCCTGCCGAGGAGGCGAGGGGCGCGGCTGCAGCCGCGCGGTCCCGATCCTACTCGCCGTCGAGGCCGTAGGCCGTGTGGAGCGCGCGCAACGCCAGCTCGGTGTATTCCTCGGCGATCAGCACGCTGATCTTGATCTCCGAGGTCGAGATCACCTGGATGTTGATGCCCTTCTCGGAGAGCGTCTTGAACATTCGCTGGGCGACGCCGGCGTGGCTCCGCATGCCGACGCCGATCACCGAGAGCTTCACCACGTCGGCGTCGTTCTTGATGGCCTCGTAGCCGATCTTGGCTTTGAGGCCTTTGATGCATTCGACCGCGCGGTCCATGTCGGCCTTGGGCACCGTGAACGTGATGTCGGTCTTGCCGTCGTCGGAGACGTTCTGGACGATCATGTCCACGTTGATGTTGGCGTCGGCCAGCGGGCCGAACAGGCCGGCGGCGATGCCGGGCCGGTCGGCCACCTTGACGACGGTGATCTTCGCTTCGTCGCGGCTATAGGTGATGCCGCTCACCAGGGCCTTTTCCACGATCTCGTCCTCGTCAACGATGAGCGTTCCGGGCGTGTCGGTGAAGCTCGACAGCACCTGGATGCGGACATGGTGCTTCATGCCCATCTCGACCGAGCGGACCTGAAGCACCTTGGCGCCTTGCGAGGCGCTCTCCAGCATCTCTTCATAAGTGATGCGGTCAAGCTTCCGCGCCTTGGCGACGATGCGCGGATCGGCGGTGTAGACGCCGTCCACGTCGGTGTAGATATCGCAGCGATCGGCCTTGACCGCGGCGGCGAGCGCCACGGCCGAGGTGTCCGACCCGCCGCGCCCCAGGGTGGTGACGCGCCCGTCGGCCGTGACGCCCTGGAATCCGGGTACCACCGCCACGACGCCCCTCTTCATGTCGGCGATCATCTCGTCGCCGCGGATCGATTCGATGCGCGCCTTGGCGAACGCGGCGTCGGTGCGGATCGGCAGCTGCCACGACATCCAGGAGCGCGCCGGGATGCCGAGATCCTGGAGCGCCAGGGCCAGGAGCCCGGTCGTGATCTGCTCGCCGGTCGAGACGACGACGTCGTATTCGCGCGGGTCGGGGTATTTCTGCGCCTTCAAGACGTCCTGCGTCCATTTCGCGAGCTGATTGGTCGTCCCGGCCATGGCCGAGACGACGACGGCGACCTCGTGGCCGGCGTCGACCTCGCGCTTCACCTTGTGCGCGACGTTCCGGATCCGCTCGATGTCGGCGACGGAGGTGCCGCCGAATTTCTGCACGATGCGCATGACGTCCCTTCGCTCGCGCCGCCGGCAGCGACCGGACACGAATTCAGGCGTCGCGGGCCTCGTGAGACCGCGACTTTTCGCTGGCCGAACCGGTTGTTGCTTACGGGGCGGGGCAAGTCATACTGACTCGGCCCCAGGGATTCAACGGTCAGACCCGTCCGAGAATGTCGCAAGCCACGAGCCACCGCCGGAAGCGGCCGCCCAAGGGTGGTCGGGGCGAGGGTCCCGCCCGCCGGGAGGGCGCCGAGCCCAGCATCGATGCGGCTGAAATCGCCCGTTTCGAGGCGCTCGCCGACACGTGGTGGGACCCCGAGGGGCCGATGCGCCCCCTGCACCAGATGGCGCCGGTCAGGATCGGCTTCGTCCGCGACAAGGCCGCGGCGGCCTATGGCCGCGAGATCACGGCCGATCGGCCGTTCGCCGGCCTCTCGCTGCTCGACATCGGCTGCGGCGGCGGGCTCATGGCCGAGCCGATGGCGCGGCTCGGCTTTGCGGTCACCGCCATCGACGCGGCGGAGAAGAACATCGCGGTCGCCCGCCACCATGCTGCGCAGATGGGCTTGACCATCGACTACCGCGCCGAGCCGGTCGAGGCGGTTGCCGCCGCAAGGAAACAGTTCGACGTCGTGCTCGCGCTCGAAGTGGTCGAGCACGTGGCCGATCTCGACGCGTTTTTCGCCGCCGCGGTTTCGGCCATGAAGCCCGGCGGCCTCATGGTGCTCTCGACGCTCAATCGCACGGCCAAGGCGTTCGCGCTCGCCATCGTCGGCGTCGAGTATGTGCTGGGCTGGCTGCCGCGCGGCACGCATGACTGGCGGAAATTCATCCAGCCTGCGGAGCTCGCGGCCGACCTCCGCCACGCCGGCGCGCGCGCCGCCGAGTTCGCGGGAATAAGCTACAACCCGTTGTCGGGACGCTGGAGTATCACGCGCGACTTGGGCGTGAACTATTTCGCGGTGGCGCGAAAGCCGGCGTGAGCGCGGCGCCGGCGCCGATGCATCGCCGGAACCTTGGACCGGTCCGATAGTTCACCCATCGGGCCGAGGCGGGACCTTCGCCCACACTCGCGCAATCGATTTTTCGAAGGAATCATCGAATCCGGATGGCGCTGCTGCGCGGCCTTCTCATGCGCGCGTTCGGCCGGCCCCAAGGCGCGCTTGGCCGGCTCGGCGGCATGATCATGGCGCGGGTCAATCGCGACTGCGCGGCCTGGGTTGTGGGCCGGCTCGCGATCGAGCCGAACGACGCGGTGCTCGAGGTGGGCTTCGGGCCCGGCGTCGGCATTTCCCTGGCGGCGGTCGCCGCGGCGAAAGTGGCCGGCGTCGATCCTTCGCCGGAGATGCTGGCGCAGGCCAAGGCACGCAACGCCGACGCGATCCAGAGCGGCGGCGTCGACCTGCGCCTCGGCACGGCCGACAAGCTGCCCTTCGCCGACCACGCGTTCGACAAGGCTTTCGCGATCAACTCGATGCAGGTGTGGCCGGACACGGGCGCCGGTTTGCGCGAGGTCCGCCGCGTGCTCCGGCGCGGCGGCCGCATCGCGCTCGGCTTCACGCCGCACTCGGGCCAGAAGAAGGACGGGCTCACCGACACGCTGCAAGCCGCCGGTTTCGCGTTTCCCAAGCTCGAAGAAACCGACGCCTTCTTCTGCGCGCTGGCGACGCGGCCCTAACGCGCTCGTTGGCCTTGCCAACGCCGCGTGCGTCCGCCATTTATGCGTGAAATTCCAGCAACCCAATTTCCGATAATGACCGCAGCCAAGACCCTCGATGCCAAAGGCCTCTCCTGCCCGCTGCCCGTCCTGAAGGCGCGGCGGGCGATGCAGGAGCTCCGGCCGGGCGACATCCTCGAAGTGCTCACGACCGATCCGGCCGCGCCCAAGGACTTCCTCAATTTCTGCGAGGTGGGCGGGCACGAGATGATCGCCTCATCCGAGGCGGCGGGCGTCTACACCATGCGCATCCGCAAAGCCGGCTGATGCCCGCCCAGGGCCTCGTGGGGGTCGTGGCCCTGCTCCTCATCGCCTGGCTCCTGTCGGAGGACCGGAAGGCCGCACTCGCCGGCGCGCAGCGCCGGCTGCTCGTCGCCGGCCTCTTGCTGCTGTTCGGCCTGGCGCTCCTGCTGCTGAAGGTGCCGCCGGTCCGCGATGCGCTGCTCTCGCTCAACGCGGTCGTGAACGCGCTCGACCGTGCGACCGCGGCGGGAACCTCGTTCGTGTTCGGCTTCATCGGCGGCGCGCCGGCGCCGATGGACGTGAAGCCCAACCAGAGCACCGCCATTCTCGCGTTCCGCTACCTGCCGCTGATCCTCGTGATCAGCGCACTCTCGGCGGTGCTGTTCCATTGGGGCATCATGCAGGCGGTGGTGCGCGCCTTCGCCTGGGCCTTGCAAAAGACGCTCGGCATCGGCGGCGCGCTCGGCGTGGGCTCGGCGGTCAACATCTTCGTCGGCA
>SBBV01000603.1 GCA_005240015.1 Candidatus Odyssella thessalonicensis
ACCGAGAAATCCACGGCCGCGACGTCATTCATGCCGGCCGCTCCGCCGCCACGCGCGGGGCGAACGCGGCGAGCGCCTCGATCACGCGCTCGACGGTGGCCGCGGCCGGCGTGTTGCCGGTTTCGACCGTGATGTCGGCTTCGGCATAGATCGGGTAGCGGAGGGCGACGAGCTGCGTGAGGATCTCGCGCGGATCGCCGTTCTTGAGCAACGGCCGGTGGGTCCGCCGCGAAACACGCTCGACGAGCGTGTCGAGATCGGCCTTGAGCCACACCGTGATCGCGCGGCTCCGGATGCGCGCGCGCGTCTCGGGGTCCATGAACGCGCCGCCGCCGGTGGCGAGCACACCCACCGGCCCTTCGAGCAGGCGCGCGATCACGCGCCGCTCGCCGTCGCGGAACACGGCCTCGCCGTGCCGCTCGAAGATTTCCTCGATGCTGCAGCCGGCGGCGCGCTCGATCTCGGCGTCGGCATCGACGAAAGGCAGGCCCAGGCGATGCGCCAAGCGCCGGCCGATCGCCGACTTGCCGGCACCCATCATGCCGACCATGACGATCGGCCGGTCGAGGTCCTTGCCGTTCAGCGCAGGGCGCGGGGCGCTCATGGGGATTGGCGCCGGCGCCAGCATCGCGCCGGCCCCACGCCGCATTGTCGCCATACTCCTGGCTTTAGCATCGATGCCATCTGGGGGGCCGGTCTCCGAAGTTCGCTGGTTCGAACTTCGAGCGCCGGCCTTTGTCTTAGGGGTCTTGGCCTAGAAAATGCGGCTTCCGGCGAAAAATGCAACCGCACCGGTCGTGGCATGCCTCGTCGCCATGATCGGCGCGCTCGACGCCGCCGCCCAAGAGGTCAAGAAAGAGCAACTCCTGCTGCGCCCCGATGGCGGCGCCACCATGCGCTCCACCGCTTCGCCCGATGTCGACGCGAGCCGCTCCAAATCGCTTCCCTTGATGCGTGAGGCCGACCCGGCCGCCCCGGCGCCGGACGAGCGCGGCAAGGCCGCGCGCTCCGGCGCGCTCTGGCGGGGCACGCCGTTCGCGCTGTTGGCCGAGGCGCTGCCGCGGCTGCCGGTGCGGATCAAATCGCCGGCCCTGCGCGCGCTCACGCTCGAGATCCTCACGGTGTCGCCCGAGGCGGTCGGCGGGCCGGCTCTTACGGCACGCCTTGCCGCGATGCGCGGCGAGCGGCTCTACGCGATGGGGCAGCTCGAAGCCGCCGACGCCGCATTCCGTGAAGCGGCGCTGCCGAAGGGCGATCCGGCGCGGGCGCCGGCCGAGATCGAAACCAAGCTGTTGCTGCACGGCCCCCGTGTCGCCTGCGCCGCCGCGGCCGAACACCGCGCCGCGCGCAGCTCGCCCTATCTCGAGCGCGCGGCGATCGCTTGCCATGCGCTGGCCGGTGCGCATGCCAAGGCCGCGCTCGGCCTCGGCCAGATGCACGAGCGCGGGATCGCGCTCGGCCCCGTGTTCGGCGGCCTGGTGATCGCGCAGCAGCCCGACCTCGCGCGGCCTTTCGTGACGCTTGGCAGCGCCGACGCCTGGACCGTCCGCCTGCTCGCCGAAACCCATCTCTCCTGGCCCGAGGATGCGGGCCGGCTCGGCGCGCCCGCGCTGCTGCGCGCCATCGCCGAGAGCGCCAACGGACCCACGGCGGTGCGCATCGGCGCAGCGGAGCGCGCCTTTCTCCTGGGTGCTCTCGACCGGGCCGCGCTGGTCGAAATCTACGCAAGGGTGCGCTTCCGGAGCGAGGCGCTGCAGCAGGCGGCGCGTCTGCCGCTCGCGCGCTATTCGCCGCTGAAGCGCGCGCTGCTGTTCCAGGCGGCCATGCTCGCCTCCGATCGCGCGTCGCGGATCGAAATTTTGGCGAATTGGTGGCGGTTGGCGCGCGCCGACCGCGGTGAAATGCTTGCCGCGCTGATCACGGCGCCGCTGCTGACGGATCTCGTGCCGGGCGAGGAATGGCGAGAGAACGCGCCGGCCATTTCCCGCGTACTATTCTATGCCGGCGACCTGGACCGGGCCCTCATTTGGTATGGCTGGATCCGGGACGCGAGCTTCAAGGAAATGGAAGCGTACATGCGGCTCGGCGCGATCGCGCAATTGGCGGAGACGAGTGGCAAGGGTTGGACGACGGCCGAGGCGCAGGCTTGGGCCGCGTATCAGCGTGCCCAGGCGGCCGGCGCGCACCGGATCGCCCTGCTGCAGGCCCTCGACGAAGCGCTGGCGGCCACGCGCGGCCGGGAGCTGGCCGCCGCCGGGAAAAAAGCCCGCATCGAAGACGGCGCGGATACTCATGGCCGCGGCGCCGAACGCCGGCTTGCCGCTTGGCGCGACGTCCGGGCGGCTGCCGAAGCAAGGCGAGAGGGGGAGGCAATTCTGATGATGCTGACGGCACTCGGCCACGACGGCGTGGCCAGGGCGGAACCGCGCGCGCTTGGCGAGGCGGTGGGGGTCCTGGCGGCGCTCGGTCGGCAAGCCGAGGCACGCCGGCTCGCTGTTGAAGCTGCACTCGCGAACGGATTTTAGGACCCGCCATGCCACGACCTGCTATCGCGATTCGGGTCACCCCCCGCATCGAAGCCTTTCTCGAAATGCTCGTCGCCGAACGCGGCGCCGCGCGCAACACGATCGACTCCTACAAGCGCGATCTCGCCGACGTGGAGAGCTTCCTCGCGCGCCGCGATCGCGGCATCGAGGCGGCGACCACGGACGATCTGCGCGACTACCTCGCCGCGCTCAACGCCAACGGCGCGACGCCATCGACCGCGGCCCGGCGGCTTTCGGCGCTGCGCCAGTTCTTCCGCTTCCTCTACGGCGAGGGCGTGCGCGGCGACGACCCCACGGCGACGATCGAGTCCCCGCGCCGCGGCCGGCCGTTGCCCAAGCTCCTGAGCGAGGGCGAGGTCTCGCAGCTGCTCGAGCGCGCGCGCAGCAAGCGCGGGCCCGAGGGGCTGCGCCTGACCGCGCTGCTCGAGACGCTCTACGCCACCGGCATGCGCGTCTCCGAACTCGTGAGCCTGCCGCTCTCGGCGGTGGCGCGCGACCCGCGCTATATCCTGGTGCGCGGCAAGGGCGGCAAGGAGCGGATGGTCCCGCTGAGCGAGCCCGCGCGCGAGGCCTTGAACGGCTACAAGTCGGTGCGCGGCCAGTTCTGCCGCAACGGCGCCGAATCGCCCTACCTCTTCCCCTCGCGCGGCGGCAGCGGGTATCTGACGCGCCACCGCTTCGCGCAGCTCCTCAAGCAGCTGTCGATCGAGGCGGGGATCGCGCCGTCCAAGGTTTCCCCGCACGTGCTGCGCCACGCCTTCGCCACGCATCTCCTGAACCGCGGCGCCGATCTGAGGAGCGTGCAGCAGATGCTCGGCCATGCCGACATCGCGACGACGCAGATCTACACGCATGTGCTGGACGAGCGCCTGAAGTCGCTGGTCGAGACGCATCACCCGCTCGCGCGGGCGCGCCGGCGTTAACGCGTCGAACGCGGAGGGGCGCGCCGCGCGCGCCTGCGCCGCTTTCACCGGGCGCGTCGGCGTTAACGATGACCAGCTTCGCGCTGGCCCTTTCTAAGCCGCTCGCCTAATCTCCGGCGCTTCGACCGCAGCCCCAGGCCAGCACGCGTTTTTCCGACTCCCTGCATGTGCGGCATCGCCGGACTGATCATGAAGAATGGCCGCGCGCCGCCTCTGGCCGCGCTCGAGGCCATGCAGCGCGCGCTCGCGCATCGCGGGCCGGATAGTGTCGGCTCCTACGTGAAGGGCTCGGTCGGCCTGATCCAGACGCGGCTCGCCATCATCGACCTCGCCACCGGGGGTCACCCGCTCTACGGCCCCGGCGGCAGCGCGCTCGTCGGCAACGGCGAGATCTACAATTACATCGAGCTGCGCCGCGACCAGGCCGGCCGCATCAACTATCGCACCAACTCGGATTTCGAGCCGACGCTCAGCATGCTCGAGGGCGACGGGCTGGCGGCGCTCGACAAGCTGCGCGGCATGTATGCGCTGGCGCTGCACCGGCCGTGGAAGGACGACGTGCTGCTGGCGCGCGATCCGTTCGGCATCAAGCCGCTCTACCGGCTCGAGACCGATACGCTGCTCGCCTTCGCCTCGGAGCCGCGCGCGTTCTTCGCGGCGGGGCTCGCCAAGCCCGCGCTCGATCCGCTCCGGCGCGACGAGTTCCTCGAGCTGCAATACGCCAATACCGCCGACACCGTGTTCGCGGGCATCCGGCGCGTGATGCCGGGGGAAGGGCTGCGCGTCGTCGGCGGCGCGGTGGTCGAGTCGCGGCGCGTCGAGCCGCTGCCGCCGCTGAACGGACTCGCGCCGCGGCCGCTCGAAGACACGCTCGCGGCCTTCGACCGGGTCTTCGAGAACTCGGT
>SBBV01000049.1 GCA_005240015.1 Candidatus Odyssella thessalonicensis
CCGCGAAAAGCCAAGGAAAGCCAAGGTCGGCACCGCGAAAAAGCCAAGGAAAGCCAACAAAAGCCAACGAAAGCCAAGGGTTTTGCGAGCGCTACGACGTCGAGGCGACAATGCCGTTGTTCGCGCCGCCGCCGCGCGCCACACTCGGCGCATGAGCCAGTCCGAGAAACCGCGGCCCGAAACCCTCGCCGCCCAGGCGATGGGCTACGTCGATGCCGAGACCAAGGCGATCATCCCGCCGCTGCACACGGCCACGACGTTCATCCGCGATCCCGACAACCAGTATCGCAGCGGCCGCGTCTACGGCCGCGACGACAATCCCACCTACGATCAGGCCGAGGCGCTCTTGGCGGCACTCGAGGGCGGAAGCGAAGCCCTCGTCTTCGCCTCCGGGATGGCGGCGGCGACCGCGACCTTCCAGGCGCTGGCGCCGGGCGATCACGTCGTGGCGCCCAAGGTCATGTATTGGGCGCTGCGCAACTGGCTCCTCGATTTCGCCCAGCGCTGGGGCCTCGCGGTCGAGCTCGTCGACATGGACCGGCTCGATGCGGTGCGCGCGGCGGTGCGGCCGGGGCGCACCAAGCTCGTCTGGATCGAGACGCCGGCCAATCCCACCTGGGTCGTGACCGACATCGCCGCCGTCGCCGAGATCGCGCATGCGGCGGGCGCGCGGCTCGCCATCGATTCGACCGCGGCCACGCCGGTGCTGACGCGCCCCTTGGCGCTCGGCGCCGACATCGTGATGCATTCGGCGACGAAGTACCTCAACGGCCACTCCGACGTCGTCGCCGGCGCGCTGATCGCGCGGGCCAAGGACGACTACTGGGCGCGCGTCACGGCGCTGCGCGCACAGCTCGGCGCAGTCCTGGGGCCGTTCGAGGCGTGGCTGCTGCTGCGCGGCATGCGCACACTGTTCCCGCGCGTCGAGGCCGCCTCGCGCGGCGCGCTCGCGATCGCCGCGCATTTCGTCGATCACCCGCAGGTCGCCGCGGTGCTCTATCCGGGCCTGGGCAACGATCCCGGCCACGCCGTCGCCAGGAAACAGATGCAGGGCGGCTTCGGCGGCATGCTCTCGATCCGCGTGAAAGGCGGCGCGGCGGCGGCGATCGCGGCGGCGGCGCGTGTCAAGATCTGGAAGCGCGCCACGTCGCTCGGCGGCGTCGAGAGCCTCGTCGAGCATCGCGCCAGCGTCGAAGGGCCGGGCAGCCCGGCGCCGCCCGATCTCCTGCGCCTCTCGGTCGGCCTCGAGCACGTCGGCGATCTCATCGGCGATCTCGAAGCGGCGCTCGCCGCGCGATGAAGGCATCGCGCCGATGAAGGTATCGGATCGATGAGCCGCACGCGCAAGTCCGCGCGGCTCGGCACCGCCAGCCGGCGCGCCGATCGCCGTCCCGGCGACCCGATCCAGGCCAAGCTGCTGGCGGCGATCGCATTGGCGCTCGGCCTCGGCGCGATCATCCTGCCGCTGCCGCTGGGGCTTGCCGGCATGCTGCTCGCCGGCTGGGGCGTCTGGCGCCACGGCCGCACGCGCTTCGGTCTCGTGGCGCTGGTCGGCGTCGGCGCGCTGACTGCGGCCGGCATCGTCCTCGGCATGGCGCTCTGATGGGAAGCGAGCCGTTACGACGGCGTAACCGGCGCACGCGGCCGCTGATCACGCGATTGTCAGGAGTCGCGCCGCGCTTTGCTAATATAGAGCGGCCACGCCGGATGCCGCGGCGGCGGCGCGTGTTGATATCGGTGCTTTGAGGGGCGGGGGCGGCGCGAAGCATGGGATTCTTCCAGAACCTGCTGGGCGATCCGGTGGGGCAGATGGCGATCGTGCCGTTCGCCATCGGCGCGCTGCTTGCGCTGCTGCTGCGTCTCGCCGGCGGCGCGCTATGGGGTCACCGCCTGGCGCCGCTCGCGGTCGGCGCGGGCTTCTTCGCCGCCTACTATCTCATCCACAACGGCGTGCCCGCGTTCCCGCCCACGGCGGTCGGCCAGAAGGCGTTCTACGTCGCCGCCGCCGGCCTTGCGCTCGGCTTCGTGCTCGATCTCGCGGGCCTGGCGCGCGCGGGCGGCCACCTCTTCGCGTTCGTGCTGCCGGCCGCCGCGCTGGTCTGGCTGCGCTGGCCGCAGCTCACGGCGGGACCGAGCTTGGGGCTGATCGCAACGCTCATCGTGCTGTTCCTCGTCTCGGTCATCGTTTACTGGCGGCAGGCCGCATCGGCGCGCGGCTCGAACGCGCCCGAGGCGAGCAGCGCCGCGCTGTTTCCGCCGATCCAGGTTCTCGTCACCGGCCTCGGCCTCGGCGGCATCGCGCTGCTCGGCATCTCGCTGTCGTTCGGGCAGCTCGCCATCGCGCTCGCCGCCGCCACCGGCGGGTATCTGCTGGTGAGCTATCTCGCGCACCTTATCGCGGGGCGCGGGCTCGACTATGGCGCGATCGGCGCGTTCGGCGCGGGCGGCGTGTGGCTGGCGTTCGGCTATGCGGCGGTCTTCGCCGCCGATGCGGCGATCAAGCTCGTGCTGCTCGGCGCGGTGGCGCTCGCGTTCGTCGGCGATTTCGTGGCGCGGCCGTTCGCGCTTTCGGTCGGCGCCGGCGCAGCCGCGCGGCTGGTGCAGCCGCTCGCCTACGGGATTATCGTGGCGCTGCCGCCCGCGGCGGCGCTCGCCTATGCCTGGTTCGTGCTGGGCTGGCGCATGAACTGAAGCCTTGGCGCCGCCCGGGGAGCGAGGCAGGGCGGCGCCGATGTTCCACGACCGTCTCGCACATGGAGGACCGCATGACGTTCCGCACTGCACTGGCCGCCGTCGCAATCGCCGCCGCGAAGAACATCTCC
>SBBV01000201.1 GCA_005240015.1 Candidatus Odyssella thessalonicensis
CGGCGAGCACGGTGGAGTTCGCCGAGGTGCTGCGCGCCTTCTGCGAAGAGCTGGAGCGCGCCTATTTGGGCGCGCAGGGCGCCACGATCACGGTCGAGGCCGAGCCGGTCGAGCTGAGTACGGAGACGGCGCTGAGCCTCGCGCTGATCACGCACGAGCTCGTCACCAACGCGCTGAAGCACGCCTACCCGGAGGGTGGCGGGGTGCTCGACGTAAGCCTCCGCCTGCAGCCGGCGGGGCTCGAGCTCGCCGTCGCCGACGAGGGCCGCGGCCTGCCCGCCGATTTCGACATCGCGCGCGCCGCCTCGCTTGGCATTGCGGTCATCCAGAGTCTGGTGCGCCAGCTGCGCGGCACGTTCACCGCCGAGCGGCGCGCCAAGGGCACGCGCTTCGCCGTCACGTTCCCGCTTTCGAGCGCGCGCGAGCTTTCGGCCGAAGCCGACCGGGCGCGCCCGGCCGCACCGGCCGCGCGGCCGCGCGAGCTCGCGAAATGAAAGCGTGAAGCGAAAGGGGCGGGTCTGAAACCCGCCCCTCCCAAGGCGATCGTGTCTCGCGCTCAGATGCGCTTGTCGGCCGGGCACTTCTCCCAATAGGAGTCCTTGTGCTTCGTGAAGATGGCGCCTTTGCTCACGATCGTGGCCTTGCCGTCGGGGCCTTTCACGACTTCGCGCAGATAGAAGTTCTGAATCGGGATGCCGTTGACGTTGTACTCGTACGGCCCGCGCGTGGAGGGATAGGGCGTGCGGCGCAGCGCCTTGGCGAGCGCCATCGGATCGTCGACCTTGCCTTTGAGCGCCTTCACCGCCGCCGCGATGAGGCGCGCGCCGTCATAGGCCTGGGCCGCGAATTCCGACGGCAGGCCGCCATACTTGGCCGTGTATTCTTTGACGAAGCGCTCGTTCTCCGGGATCTTGAGGTCGTGGCTCCAGTAGGAGGCGGTGTAGGAGCCGACCGCCGCATCGCCCAGCGCCGGCAGCGTGGCGTTGTCGACCGAGAAGATCGTGTAGAGCTTGATGTCCTTGCCGATGCCCGCCGACTGCCATTGCTTGAACCACGCCGGCGACATCGGGCCGGGCATGAACGCGAACACCGCCGCGGGCTTGGCGGCGCGGATCTTCGAGATGCTGGCCTGGAAGTCGGTTTCGCCGAACTTGACGAGATCCTGATCGACGACCTTGGGGCCCTTCAAGGTGCGCAGCACGCCGGAGATCATGTCCTTGCCGGCCTGGTAGTTGGGCGCGATCATGTAGATCGAGGCGATCTTGTCGTCGCTCATGCGCTTGCCGAGCGCCTCGGGCGCCTGATCGTTGTTCCACGACGACGAGACGAACAGCGGATTGCAGGCAGCACCCGCCATCGGCGACGCGCCGGCATTGGTCGTGAGCAGTATCGCCTTGGCGTCGAAGGTGGGCTTGGTCACCGCCATCAGCACGTTCGACCAGATGATGCCGGCGATGATCTGCACCTTCTCCTGCTTCAGGAACTTCTCGGCTTCCTTGACGCCGATGTCGGGCTTGGTCTGGTCGTCGGCGTAGAAGATGCGCGTGGGCACGCCGCCCAGCTTGTCGCCGTCCTTCATCCAGCCTTCGTGCGCGAGGCCGAGCTTCCAGCCATTGTCCTGGTGCTTGCCGAGCAGCGCGCCGCCGCCGGTGTAGGTGTTCATGAAGCCGATGCGCAGCTCTTGCGCCGACGCGGATGCGGAGAGCGCAAGCGCGGCCGCCAGCGTGGCAGCGGCACCGCAGATGGATCCCGTTCTCATGCGTTTCGTCTCCCAGAGTGAAGCGTTGCGGTTCGGCCTTTCGGGGCCGTCGTCGCCGGCTTTACCGCCGGTCTCCCTGTGACAGCGGCCGATTTACTCGGCTGCGATCGCGCCCGCGGCGTGCGGGGTCTTGTTTTCCTCGCGGATCATGCGTTCCACCGCGCGCCGCATCTGCACGCGCGCCGAATCGTGCTTGATGTCGACGAGCGGCCGGTGCGGATCGGCCATGATACGCTCGTACTGCGCTTCCAGGAAGGCGATGTCTTCCTCGAAGGTCGCGGCGAGCTCGCTGTAGAGCTGCTCGGTCGCCTCGGGCTCGCTCTGGCGGTAGCCGTTGGCGCCGGTCCAAAAATAGTGGCACGAGCCGTGCGTCTCGGGCGCAGCGCCATGGTACATGCGCAGCGAGAAGCCGCCCGGCTGGTCGCGGTTCTGCTCGGCGCCGCAGCCAACCGGCAGCGCGCCGGTCCACTGGATCACGCTCGCCGGGGCGACGAACTCGAACTCCTGCCAGCGGTCGACCTTGATGCGGGGCGGAAAGCCGGCGCCCTTCACGTAGGTCGGCGGCGGCGTGATGCTGCGCATCCAGCGGATGAAGTGCACGCCGCGCTCGGTGCGCTTCACGTCCATGCGCGCGTTGACCTGCTCCATGACGACGCCGCCGCCCACCGTCTTGCGGTGGATGAACGGGATGTGCGTCAAGTCCATGAGGTTATCCATCAAGAGCATGTAGTTGCACTTGACGCGCGAGCGGCCGTGCTTGTGCGGCCAGTTCTTGGCATCGTCGTTCCAGGGATAGTCGACGATGGCGGCGGGATCGGCCTTCTCGGGATCGCCCAGCCAGATCCACACGAACTCCTGGCGCTCGACCACGGGGAAGGACTTCACCCGCGCCTGCGGCGGGATCGAGTCCTGGCCCGGGATGTGCACGCACTTCCCGCCGGCATCGAAGACCATGCCGTGATAGCCGCATTGGAGGCCGTCCGGCACGACCGTGCCCATCGAGAGCGCCGAGCCGCGGTGGCAGCAGCGGTCCTCGAGCGCCCCCACCTTGCCGTCGGCGCCACGGAACAGCGCGAGCGGCTGATTCAAGATCGTGCGCGCGAGCGGCTTCGCGCCGATCTCTTGGCTCCACGCCGCCTGGTACCAGACATTGCGCGGCCAGGGCTGTTCGGTTTCGACCAGCATGGCGTTCTCCCTATAGCCCTATAGAATATCGGATTCGAATTTGCTTGAGAATGCCGCCGTTTCATTGAAGTGTCAACGATCGGGAACTCGTTGAACCGTCAACGACCGCGTGCGATAAGGGCGCCGATGTGGGGAGCAGTTCCATGACCGGTTCGGCCGCCAAGCGCGCGGGCGCCGCCGCCCAGCGCGAACCGGCGCTCGAGGAATTGCTGACCTACCGCGTCTGCATCCTCGCCAAGATGATGGACCGCGCGAGCGCCGCCGAGCTCGCGCGCTACAAGCTCGGCGTCGCCGAATGGCGCGTGCTCGCGCAGCTCTCGGTCGTCTCGCCGGCGACGGTGCGCGGCCTCGCCGCGCGGCTCCGCGTCGACCGCGCCGAGGTGAGCCGTGCCGCGGCGGCGCTCGTGGCCCGCCGCCTCGTCAGGCGCGAGAAGGACCCGGGCGACGCGCGGAGCGCCCTCTTCCGCTTGACCGAGAGCGGCCGCGCGCTCCACCGCGAGATCATGCCGAGCCGCGTGGCGCTCCACGACAAGCTCGTGGCGGCGCTCGGCGCGGAGGAGGCGGCGGCGCTGGCCGCGTCGCTCGCGAAGCTCACCCTGCTGCTGGAGCGCGCCGAGCGCATTGTGCCGATGCCGCGCGGGCGGCGCTAGCAAGTTGGCCGTGGCGACTCGCGCGTAGGGGCGCGCTGCGCGCGCCCACTCTCCGCGCGCACGGCGATCGCACAATCGGATGGGCGCCGGCGCGTCGCTCGGGCCTTGCCCGCGGAGGCAGGGCGCGCGCCGCGCGCCCCTACGCGGGGATGGCGGTGCGCATCGGGCGAACGGACTAAAGGATCACGTCGGTCTGCTTCAGCGGGATGATTCCGTCGAGCTCGATGCGGAAATCGGCGGTGAGATTGGCGTCGAGATTGCCCTCGACATAGGTGTTGTTGTTGGCCGCATCGTGCACGAAGCGCAGCTGGCCCGCCCCGGTGAACGCCGCGCCCGGCTGCGCGAGAAACTGGAACGCCTGATCGCCGGCCACGGCCGCATTCGCATCGATCGCCGCGAGGTCGAGCTTGTCGGCGCCGCTCGCGAAGTCGCGGATCACGTCGCCCGCGGCGAGCGTGCCGAAATCCTCCAGCGCGCCGTAGACGAAGCGGTCGTTACCCGTACCGCCGGTCATCACGTCGGCGCCGGCGCCGCCGGTGAGCCGATCGTTCCCGCCATGGCCCAGCATGGTGTCGTTGCCGGCGCCGCCGAGCAGCACGTCGGCCCCCGCGCGGCCATAGAGCGTGTCGTTGCCGGCGAGGCCGGTGAGCGTATCCGCCCCGCCCAGGCCGTCGAGCGTGTCGTTCTCGTTCGTGCCGGTGAGCGAATTGGCCGAGCCGTTTCCGGTGCGCGTCACACCCGCGACGTCGCTGACCGCGACCGCGAGCGCCTGCGTATCGGCGAGCCCGCCGCCATCGACCGCGCGCACGATCACGTCGTAGACGTTGTTGCCGCCGGCATCGGCGGGCGCCTCGAAGTCGGGCGCGGTCTTGAAGGCGAGCACGCCGCTGGCGCCGTCGATGGCGAACAGATCCTTGTCGGCGCCGCCGAAGATCTCATAGGTGAGCGCGCCGCCGTCCTGGTCGGTCGCCTTGACCGTGGTGACCGCTGTCGAGTTCTCGGCCACCGCGATGTTCGCCGCGTCACCGCCGCCGTTCGAGGTGATGACCGGCGCATGGTCGACGGGCGGCGGGGCGGTCCCGCCGATCGTCACGCCGACATCGTGCTGGGCGATACCGACGAGGTTGAGCTCGAGGCGCTCGCCGACGAGGCTCACGATGTCGGCGCCCGTGACCTGCACATTCTGGCCGCCGGGGTTCTTCAGGTCGATGACGACCTTGCCTTCGCCGATGGCCGAGAACGAGAGATTGGTGCCGTCGCCGGTGAGCGACAGCAGCTCGGCCCGCGCCGGCAGCGCCGTGATGTGCGTGACGTCGTCGGGCGTGGCGCCGAGCGTGATCGCGTACTGGCCGCCGGCCTTCGGCAGGAACACGCTGTCGTCGTCATAGGCGTACCAGCCGTCGACCTTCTGGATGTGCTGGCCGCCGTCGAGGTCGAGCGCGAACTTGCCGACGTCGTTGCCGGTGACCGTCGCGGTCACGACATTGCCGTTGGTCGAATAGCTGATGTTCGTCTTCTCGAAAGATTCGATGCGCTGCGCAAGATCGGCGAGCGTCACGAACTCGGCGCCCGACGCGGCCGCGCGCGCGATGAAGTTCGAGTACATCTCGGTCGTGAATTTCGAGGCCTGGGGCGGATCGATGATCCACTCGGTGGCTCCGTAATCGTGCCACGGCCAGAGCACGATCGGCACGTCGGCGTGGCTCGTGAGCGCGTCCCACTCCTTGGCCCAGGCCGCCTCGGCCTGCGCCGGCGTCATGTTGAGCCAGCCGGTCAGCGTGAAATCGAACGAGACGTTGGGCGCGAGGTAGATCTTGTCCGCCAGCGCCGGCGTCAGATAGCCGAAGGCACCCGGGTAGCCGGCGCCGAAGGTCGAGCCGCCGCCCGAGATGTAGTCGAAATACTGGATGATTTTCGTCGCGGTCGCGAGCTTCTCGGGATCGCCCGGCAGCGCGGCGCCCTTCACATCGATGCCGAGCTGCTGCTCGATCACCTGCATGGACTGCTGGAACTCGAACTGGATCTGCGACGCCGTAAGGACGTTCGTGTCGTGGGGGTGCGTGTAGGAGTGCGTGCCGATCTCGTTCCCCATCGCCAGCATCTGCTGGTAGTAGGCGCCGGACTTCGCCCAGTCGGTCGTCTGGTCGGGCGGATTGTTGCCGATGTTGATGTAGTAGGAGCCGACGAAATTGTAGTCGGCCTTCCACTGCTGCAGGAGCGGCAGCAGCACGTCGTAGATGCCGGGGCCGCTGTCGGGCGAGACGTCGGCCGTCTCCTGCGACTGGTCCATGTCGTTGCGGGCGGCGACGATGCTGGTCTGCCGGCTCATCTGGAGCCCGATCTCGACGCCGGCGTCCTGCGTCACGTGCTGAATCGCCTGCCACAGCATGTTGTTGTCGGCGAGCAGCGCGTCGGTCGCGAAATGCACGTTCTTGGCGCCGGTCTCGGTGGCCAGCACCGCGTTGTAGGTCTGGCCGCCGACGGTCTGGTCGGCGAGCACGACCGCCGAGGGCGCGAGGGGCTGGAAGTGCAGATAGCCGACATTGGTGTAGTCGCGGATCAGCTCGTTCGGCTGGTAGCCGTCCATCATCGGATGGCTCGTGGTCTCGGCGTGCAC
>SBBV01000021.1 GCA_005240015.1 Candidatus Odyssella thessalonicensis
GCCTGGGAGTCGCGTAGAGCAGGCGGAGGTTGATCCTGATCACGCGCAGCAGCACGAGTCCGAGGACGACAAGAAGCGCGGCCAGCCCGAGGTACACATACGCCATGAGCGGCGAAAGGACGCGGAGGACGAGGAACCCGAAGGCGCCGAAGAGCGCGCCGAAAACGGCGTCGACCGCAGCGACGCCGAGAACGAATCCGGTGGCAAGATAAAGCCCGCGAAATCGCCGCGCGCCGCCCGGCTCCTTCTGACCCGCGACCAGTCCCGCCGCCGTGGCCAGCAGCGGATAGGACCCCGGCGCCACCCCGACGAGCAGCCCGACCAGCGCCATGGCGGCAAGGGACGCAGGCGATAGCGAGTCGGCTTGACTTATGAGCGATTCGAGGGCCGGCATGATCCGAAAACGGGGCGGGGCCAAGTCTGCGGCTGGGACAGTAGCCGCTGTAGCCGCTACAGGATCAAGCAAGGCGTGGCGCCGCGCCCGGTACCTCACAAAATCGTGCGATTTCCGGCGATTCTCAGCCACTTGGGCGACGGTGTGAACTCGTTCATAGCCCGTTCCATACAACCGCCATATTCAGCTTATAATAGCTCCGAGAAACCGAGTTCCCCTCATGCGCCGCCTCCTCGCCGTCGCCGCCGCGCTTGCGCTCCTGGCCGCCTGCAGCGTGGCCCAGGCCCAGCCGCGCGTCGAAATCATCGACTATGGGATCTACGAAACCGGCATCCGCACGACCGTGCCGATGCCGATTTCGGTCAGCGGCAAGATGAACGTCGTCGCATCCGTGCGGCTCACCGAGAAGACGCGCGAGGTGGTGGGGCAGCTCGGCACAAGCTTCGGCTTCCGCTATCGCATCCACGGCGTGCCGCCCGGCGCCAATGTCACGATCCGCACCCGCCATCCGCGGCTCACCAATCCCGAAACCGGAAAGAGCATGAACTATGGCGAGCGCGAGCAGGAGACCGCGCCCGGCAGCGAGCGCTACACCGGCTTCAGCTTCGATGCCACCTACGAGATCGCCGAGGGGGAGTGGGCGTTCCAGATCCTCTACGAGGGCCGCATCATCGGCGAACAGAAGTTCAAAGTCATTGTGCCGATGAATTGAGATGAGGCCTTTCATGCAGAAGCATCCCGCCGCGGGCCTGTTCGCCGCGCTTGTCTTCTTCGCGCTCGCCGAGACCGCCGCCGCGGAGCCGCGCGGCAAGATCGTGAGCTACGGCCGCTACGAGATCGTCGAGAGCGGGCGGCCCGAGAAGGCCGAGCGCACGGTCGCCGGCGAGGTGAAGCCGGTCGAGACGCGCCGGCTCATCCAGCAGACCGACGAGATCGTGGGCCAGCTCGGCAACACCTTCGGCTACGAGGTCGACCTGGAAGGGCTGCCGCCCGGCCCGGTGAACCTCGTGGTCCGCACCATCCATCCGGCGCTCACCAACAGCGAGACCGGCAAGACCATGACGGTGAGCGAATACGATTGGCCGGTGGTGGGCCGCAGCAAGGTGTATTTCGGCTTCACCTTCGACTATCGCTGGGAAATCGCCGAAGGCATCTGGACCAAGCAACTCGTCTATGACGGCAAGGTCATCGCCGAGAAGAAGTTCAAGGTCATCGTGCCGCTCAACTGACGCGACGGGGCAAGGGAATGAGGTTTCGTTTGGCTGCGGCCGCGCTCGTCAGCGCGACCGCGTATCTGGCGGCGGTGCCGCCGGCTCTGGCCGCGGGCGAGCCGCTCGCGCGCATCAACGCGTTCGGTCTGTTCGAGACCGTGCGCGCGGGCAAGGCCGAGAAGAACGAAAGATCCGCGATGGGCGAACTGCATGCGATCGTCGGCCATCGCCTGGTGCGGCCGGGCGCCGACATCATGGGCCAGCTGGGCAGCTCGTTCGGCGTCGAGCTCAGGTTCCTGAACCTGCCGGGGCCGTTCGCCACCGTGACCGTGCGCACGACCCATCCACCGATCACCAACCCCAAGACCGGCCGGACGACGACGCTCAGCGAATTCGACTGGCTCGTGCCCGAGGGCGAAAGCGTCTACTTCGGACATACCTTCGACGAGCTGTGGCAGATCGCCGAAGGGACGTGGACGAGCCAGGTGATCTACGAGGGCAAGGTCCTGGCCGAGCAGAGCTTCACGGTCGTGGTGCCGATGAACTAGGGAATCGAGATGCGCAGCCGCCTCGCCTTCCTCGCCGTCCTCGTCGCCATCACGACCCTCGGCGGCGCCGTGAGCGTGGCGCGCGAGCCGGGCGCGGTGATCGTCGAGTTCGGGCGTTACGAGGTGCGCCCCGCCGGCGAAGCCCAGCGGGCCGAGCGGACGGCCTCGGGCGTCGTGCAGCCGGTCACCGGCCACCGGCTCGTCGAGAAGACCGACGTGATCGTCGGTCAGCCCGGCAATACCTTCGGGATCGAAGTGAAGTTCGTGAACTTCGCACCCGGCACGGTGACCGTGACGCTCCGGAAGTTCCACCCGCCGTTGACCAATCCCAAGACCGGCAAGACCACGACGGTCAGCGAATACGACTGGCCGGTCCGCACGGATCAAAGCTCGTTCTTCTGCTTCTCGTTCGACGAAGGCTGGGAAATCGCAGAGGGCGATTGGACCATGCAGGTCGTTTACAAGGGCAAGGTCGTGGCGGAGAAGAAGTTCAAGATCGTCGTGGCAATGAACTAGGAATCGCGATGCGCGCGCGCTCCGCCTTCCTCGCCGTTCTCGTCGCCGCCGGTGTCTTCGCCGCCGCGGCGGAAACGAGCGTGGCCGCGGGCGAGCCGCGCGTCACGATCCTCTCCTACGGCCGCTTCGAGACCCGCCGCACCGGGCTGATCGAGAAGGGCGAGCGCACCGCCTCGGGCGAGTTGCAATCCGTCGATGCGCACCGCCTGATCCAGCAGACCGACGAAATCGTGGGCCAGCTGGGCAATTCCTTCGGCTTCGATCTGCGGCTCGAGCACTTCCCGCCGGGTCCGGAGGTGCTCACCATCCGCACCTACCACCCGCCGATCACCAATCCCAGGACCGGCAAGACCATGACCATGAGCGAGTATGACTGGCCGGTAACCATGCGCGACAACGTCTATTTCGGCTACACGTTCGACCATGGATGGGAAATCGCCGAGGGCGTCTGGACGAAGCAGATCGTATATAAGGGGCGGGTTCTCGCCGAGAAGAAGTTCAAGGTCATCGTACCGCTCAACTGAGCGCGGGAATGCAAGGCGGAGACGTCCGCTCCAGCAAGGTTCGACCATGCAGCATCCCTTCCGCATCCACTCCTGGCTCGCCCGCGCCACCGCACGCGTGGCCGCGACGCTCGCCGTCCTCGCGCTCGCGTTCGCGGCGCCGGCCCAGGCCTCGGGCCAGATCGAGATCAGGGACTACGGCTTCTACGACCTCTCGGTCGACGGCAGCGTGCCGGCGCCCGAGGACATCAGCGGCGCGCGCAACATCGTCTCCAACATCCGCCTGCAGCGCCAGACCGAGGAGATCGACGCGCAGCTGGGGCGGAGCTTCGGCTTCCGCTTCCGCGTCGTCGACCCCAAGCTGATCGGCCAGCCGCTGACCCTGCGCACGATCTTTCCGCCGCTCACCAACCCCGAGAGCAAGCGGACGATGACGACGCAGGACCGCCATTTCGTGGGCTCGAGCGAGCTGCTCTACGACGGCTACCGCTTCGACTACGATTGGGAGATGGCCGAGGGCATCTGGACCTTCCAGATCCTGCACCAGGGCCGCGTCATCGCCGAGAAGAAGTTCAAAGTCATCATCCCGATGAACTAGGCGGCGCGCCCCATGCTTCGGAACCCCTTGACGCGCGGCCTCCCGGTCCTCGCGACGGCGCTCTTCCTCGCCGCGGCGGCGCGGCCCGCGGCGGCGGCCGAGCGCGGCATCGAGATCGTGGATTACGGGATCTACGACCATACCGTCACCGCCGTGGTCCCCGAGCCCAAGGACGTGGCGGGCGAGCGCACGACGGTCGCCAACGTCCGCCTGCGCGAGAAGACGCAGGTCATCGACGCCCAGCGCGGGCGCATGTTCGGCTTCCAGTTCCGCGTCACCGATCCGGCGCTCTATGGCAAGCGATTGGTCACGCGCAAGCTCGTGCCGAGGTTAACCAATCCCAAGACCGGGCGCTCGGCCACCAGCGTCGAGGGCGAAGTTGTCGCCGGGCCGGGTACAGTCTTTTTGAACGCCTATGGTTTCGACTATGATTGGGAACGGGCCGAGGGAGAGTGGACCTTTCAAGTACTGCACGAGGGCAGGGTCTTGGCCGAGAAGAAGTTCAAAGTGATCCTGCCGATGAACTGAACTGAACTGAACGGAACGGAACGGAACTGGGCAAGGGGAATGACATCAGGGGGACGGCCGCGCTGGCCGGCGCGCGCGTTTGTGGCGCTGGCGATCCTGTTCGTGGCAGCGGCGCCGGGGCGCGCCGCCGACGGCGATGCCCAGCGCATTGCCATCGTCGATCACGGCATCTACGAGCATCGCGTCGAGCGCTTCGAGACCGAGCCGCGGCATGTGAGCCGCGAGCGCGTGATCGTGTCGAACGTGGTCCTGCTGCGCGAGGCCGATCTGGTCGATGCGCAGCCGGGGCGCATGTTCGGCTTCCAGTTCCGCGTCACCGACGCGGCACTGGTGGGCGAGACGCTCACGCTGCGCCGCGTGGTGCCGCCGCTCACCAACCCGGCGACCGGCGAGACCGCCACCACGATCGAGCGCGACCTCGTGGTCTCCCACCAGGGCCAGCTCGTCCTCAACGCCTACCGCTTCGACTACGGCTGGGAGATGGCCGAGGGCCTCTGGCGCTTCCAGGTCGTCTACAAGGGCAAGGTCATCGCCGAGAAGGCGATCAAGGTCATCGTCGCGATGAACTAAGCGGGGGCGAAGCGCCATGGCGAGAATCGGTCGCGTCTTCCGCCTGGCGTTCGTGCTCGCCTTGACGCTGTCGGCTGCGGAAGCGGCCGCGCAGGAGCGGAGGGTCGAAATCACCGATTTCGGCCTCTACGCGGCCGGGCCGATGACCCATTCGCCGGCGCCCGAGCAGCTGAGCGGCCAGCAATGGACCGCGCCGAACATCCGCCTCCTCGAGCAGACCGACGTAATCCCCGGCCAGCTCGGCCGCATCTTCGGCTTCCGCTTCCGCGTCAACGACCGGAGCCTCTACGGCAAGACGCTGCGGCTGCGCATCCTGCATCCCAGGCTCTCCTCGCATATCGGACGCAGCGGCACCGAGACTGGACGGGCGGATGTCCCGACGGCGGCCTCGCCCGAGCGCGGCTATTTCTTTGCGTTCGAATACACCTGGGAGATCGCCGAGGGCGACTGGACCTTCCAGGTCGTGCACGAGGGCCGGGTGCTGGCGGAGAAGAAGTTCCGCGTGATCGTGTCGATGTACTGATCGCCAGCGCGGCCGAGGGGCCGGCCTCGAATGAGGATCAGGCGCCGAACACCCTTCGGAAAATCGTATCGACGTGCCTGAGGTGATGCTCGAGCCCGAACAGGGCCCGGATTTCGGCAGCGCTCAAATGCTTCGCGATGGCGGGGTCGGCGGCGAGGAAATCGGCAAAGCTGCCTTTGCCTTCCCACGCCTTCATCGCATTGCGCTGGACGGCGGCGTAGGCGTCTTCGCGGCTCATGCCCTTTTGCGTGAGCGCCAGGAGCACGCGCTGCGAGTTCCAGA
>SBBV01000296.1 GCA_005240015.1 Candidatus Odyssella thessalonicensis
CGTGATCGTGCAGGGCTCGGTCTACGGCACGGATAACAGCGCGATGCGCGCGAAGCCGAGCCTATCGTGCAGACATTCGATCTCCGCGAGGCCGCATTCGGGGGGATCGTAGACGCGCGCCGGCGAAAGCGCGGCGCGGTCGACGCGGCCGTCGGCGCCGGTGAACACATGGAAGTGGCAGTCCCAGGCGCCCGGCGGCGGCGGGAAACGCGGCGCCTTGGGCGGCCAGATCGGCGTCTCGGCGGGACGATGACGGCCGGCGGTCACTGCGCGGGCCACCCGATCGCGGCGAGGAGGGCCGCCACCTGCGCATCGACGAAGGCTTCGTCGTCGAGGCGGAAGATGACGCGCAGTTTCACGTAGTCGCGCTTCAGCGGAAAGAGATAGAGCCGCGAGCCGATCACGCCGCCCTGCCCCGCATACTCGAAGCGCGCGAGCCGGCCCTCGATCTTGCCGGCCTTGGTTTCGAACGCGTGGGCTTCGTCGCGATGCGGGATGGCGGAGGGATTGAACGCGCGGATCGTCTGTTTCTCGTGCTCGAAGACGGCGCGGAACTCGCCCGGCGGGCGATAGATGTAGAGCGTCACACTGATCGCGCCGGCGCGGCTCGCGCGATAGGCGAGCGAGACGTCGGTGCCGTCATCGTTGTTGATGTCGCGGCGAAATTGCACCAGTGCGCCGGCGCGCGGCGGCAGCCTGAGCCCCGAAGGCTTGTGGCCGACGGCGCCCATCGGGCCTTCGCTCTCGTCCCAGGCGTCGACCTTGGCGTTGCGGATGCGCGCCGCCGCCGCGAACGCATCGCGCGCGCCTTCGCGGTCGTTGTAGCGGCGCAGGCGCACGACGCCGTAGAGCTGGCGGTTGCCGGCCATGGCGAGGTCCTCGGCGCCGAATCGCTCGGCGATGTAGGCGCGCGCGTCCTCGATCGCCTTCTCCGCGGCGGCGAAATCGTTGGCCTGCATCGCGGCGCCGGCGAGCCCGTGCCAGGCGCGCACGCGCTCGCGCCCCTCGGCGCCACCATCGAGCGCCTGGCGGAACAGCTTGATCGCTTCCCCGGTCTTCTGCTCGGCGAGTGCTTTCTCGGCGCCGGTCAGCGCCTCGCGCCACTCCTGCGCCGCGGCGGGGACGGCGAAGGCCAGCATGCATGACAGGGCAAAGGCGAAGCGTTTCATGCAACACCATGACGGAAGGCGCGACGAGATTAGCCGTGTGCGCTCCAAACGTCATCCCGCCCCGCTGCATCGAGGCCGTGCGTGGTTCGAGGCTCGGGCGCGAAGAGCGCCCGAGCGCCTCACCACGAGGCTCGATTTTTCGGCCATCTGCGGCCAACCCAGCACCTCTTGCCGAGGTGCGCACCGCCGCCTGCGGCGGTGCGCCTCGAAGCACGCACAGCGCCGATGCCGGCGCGGCTACTCCGCCGCGTCGAGCGCGGCTTCGATGCGGCGCAGCACGGCCACGAGCCGGCGACGCTCGGCCGGCGCCAGCGTGGCCGCGATGATGCGCTCCTGCGCCTCGATCCTGGCCTGCATGCGCGCGAGCAGCTGGCGCCCCTGCGCCGTCAGCGTCAGCGACCAGGCGCGCGCGTCGGCGGCGGCGCGCGTCCGCTGCACGAGGTTGCGCGCGACGAGCGCCTCCATCGCCGGCGACAGCGTGGACTTGTCGAGCCCGAACAGCGCGGCGAGCCGGCGCTGGTTGATGCCGGGATTGGCCTCGATCGCCGCGAGCTGGCTGAACTGGCCCGGCGTCAGCGCCAGCTCGCCGGCGCTGCGCTCCAAGTGCCGGAACGATGCCGACTGCGCGCGCCTGAGCACATAGCCGACATAGCCCGCGAGCGGCCCGAGGTCGGCGTCCGACCGGCCGGTCTGCTTGTCTCCTGCGCGCCGCGGGCGCCGGCCCATTGACATCTCCGCTTCCAAGGCAAGATAGTTTGGTATACCATCTATTTTGCGCAGCGGCCAGGCTTTGCGCTAATGTCGCGGCGCTATCCGGAGGATCCGATCATGGCTGGCGGCATCTATCGCTGCGTCGTCGTTCCCCACGCCCCGCGCCTCGGCTTTCGCGACCAGGCGCCGCCCTTCGGCCTGCCGCTGATCGACGGCTGCATCGCGCTCGGCGAGGACGTCCGGCGCGACAACCCGAAGCCCGACCTCGTCGTCGTCAACTCGACGCACTTCGTCAGCACCTTCAACTGGCAGGCGCTCGTGCAGCCCGAGCACAAGGGCCACTGCGTGGCCGAGGAGGCGCCCGACCTCATCGGCGGCGTGCCCTATCACTACAAGGGCGACCCCGTCTTCGCGCGCGCGATGAAGGACGAGATCACGGCGCTCGGCTATCCCTGCGTCGAGAACGCGAGCGAGCACTACAGCTGGGACTACGGTACCTGGGTTCCCGTCCACTACATGGACCCGAAGGCCGAGATTCCCGTGATCAGCATCCCGACCGTGCTCTCGGCCGATCTCGACGAGTGCTTCAAGGTCGGCGGTGCCATCCACCGCGCGGCGCAGAAGGCGGGCAAGCGCGTGCTGTTCGCGGCCTCTTCCTCGTTCACGCACAAGCTCGTGCGCGGCCCGCACATCTGGCCGACGCCCGAGCGCATCGAGGCCGACCGGAAGTTCATCGACCTTCTGCTCGAAGGCCGGCTCGACGAGGCGTGGAAGGGCTTCCCGCAATACACGCAGTTCGTCGTGGGCGAGATGGGCGGGCGCGTGATCGCGCTGTTCCTGGGCGCTGCGCATGCGATGGGCGCCAAGAAGATCGAGGGCAAGACCTTCGGTCATTACGGCCAATCCTCGGGCAGCGGCAACCACAACGTCTCGCTGAAGATGGCGGCGTGAGCGAGACGCTTACCCCCAAGGAGCGGCGTCGGCGCCGGCGCAAGCGCATCGGCGCCGGGATCGCGATCGGGCTTGCGTTCACGCTCGGCGCGATCGCGATGGGGCTCGGCGCCGGCTTCTTCTGGGGTCTCGGCGCGGCGTTTGCCGGAGCGGCGATCGGCTATGGCAGCGGCTGGCTGTTCGGCGGCGGCCCGGCCGGCACCGATCTCGACGAGGGCTCGGGCATCGGGCTTTCGAACGACGGCGATCTCGGCGATCTCTGAAAGGCCGGCATGACACCCATCGATGGCAGCAGCGCGATTCCGAACAATGTCGGGCTCGACGATGCGTCTCCGCTCGCGAAGACGCTCGCGCGCTTCAAGACCGACTACATGAAATGGTGGCGCGAGTGCGGGCCGCAGGGCTTCGACGCCGCCCAATGCTATCTCCGCATGCCGGTCGCCGCCGACGCGCGCGGCTGGGCCAGCTACGAGTATGTGAAGCTCGCCGACTTCCGCTGGGGCGTGTTCCAGGCCGAGCGGGCGCCGGACAAGCCCGCTCTGTTCGGCCGCCTGGCGGGCCGGCCCAAACTCGACGAGGTGCCGGCCGACTACCGTTCCACCGTCATCAAGCTGCTCACGACGCAGGCCGATACCGAGCCCGCCTCGGTCGAGCAGATCACCTATCTCGGGCGCATGGCGCCCTCCAACTACGACCTCCGCAACCTGTTCCAGATCAATTGCGAGGAGGGGCGGCACCTCTGGGCGATGGTGCACCTGCTCTGCGCGCATTTCGGCAAAGACGGCGAGCGCGAGATCGAGGGGCTGCTCCAGCGCCGCTCGGGCTCGGCGGAAAAGCCGCGCATCCTCAACGCGTTCAACCACCCGATCGAGGAGTTCCTCTCGTTCCTGTTCTGGTCGACGCTCGCCGACCGCGACGGCAAGTATCAGCTGCTCTCGATGAGCGAGTCGGCGTTCGACCCCTTGGCGCGCACCTGCAAGTTCATGCTGTTCGAGGAGGCGCACCACATGTTCGTCGGCGACGACGGGCTCCGGCGCGTGATCCAGCGCACGGCCGAGCTCATGCTGGAGCACGACACCGACGATGTGGCGCCGCACGGCGGCATCAACCTCTCCACCATCCAGCGCTATCTCAATTATTGGGCGCCGCCGGTGATCGACCTCTTCGGCAGCGAGATGTCGCAATGGTCGGAGGATCTGTTCGACGCCGGCCTGAAGGGCCGCGTCTACGAGGCCGAGCGCTATTCCGAGCACGTGCGCCTCGACGAGACCATCGACCTCGAGCGCGCGGTCAATGGCGCCGCGGGCGAACCGCGCCTCGCCGGCGAGCGCGTGCCGATGCGGAAGGCGATCAACGAGGTCGCGCGCGACACCTATCTGCGCGAGATCGACGGCGTCATCGACCGCTGGAACCGCATGCTGGCGAAGATGGAGATAAAATTCGCGTTCGCGCGGCCCAGCAAGCGCTTCAACCGCAAGATCGGCGCCTACAAGGACTTCTTCTTCACGCCCGACGGACGGCGCGTGACGCGCGAGGAATTCGAGGCCGGCATGAAATCGTGGGTGCCGAGCGAGGCCGAGAAAGCCCACGTCCGGGCGCTGATGCAGCCGGTTCACGCGCCCGGCAAGATCGCCGGCTGGATCGCGCCCCCCGCGCGCGGCATCGACGGGAAGCCGGTGCCGTACGAGTACGTTCGGCTCTGAGGCCGCAACCTGTGACGGCCATCACAGGCCGCGCGGCACGGCTGAACCGCGGATGAATTCAGGTCTCAGGGCCGGTTCAGCGCGCGCGTGAGATCATGGGTCCCGTTGCCGAGCGGCGCCATCCGGCACCGCCTGCTTTTGGTCAAAGGACAGGATCCATGAAGAAGCTCATCCTCGCCTCTGCCCTGGCGCCGGCCACCGCCCAGGCCGAGGCTGCACCCATGGACTCGCCGAGCAGCTGGTACCCGGGTACTTGGACCTGCACGGTCGCGAATGCGCCCAAGCTGAGGCTGGTCATGACGTTGTCCCCGACCGTCGCACGGGCGGCCGTGCGCGAATATCCATACCACGGCAAGCCCGAATACCAGACGCTGACCCGCTTCGGCGACGCGTACTTCTCCCATGTCAAGTTCATGGGGCCGACCGGCTTCCTCGAGCTGGTCCGCTCCTCCTCGCCGGACGTCGTGACCGGCAAGGGCCGCATCGGCTTCACGCTGATCAACTTCACCTGCGCGAGATTTCGCCCGAATATGCGGCGCATCTGACGAGTAGACGTGCCCTATCCGACTTCGCTCAGGGGCGCGCGGCACCCCTACGCGGGAATCACCGTGCGACCTTCCAACCGTTCGGCAACGGCGGTGCGTTGTTCCGGCGAGAGGAACAAGCCGAGCTTCGTCCGCCGCCACAGCACGTCGTCGGCGGTCTCCGCCCACTCGGTCTCGCGCAGGAACGCGAGCTCGCGCTCGTAGAGGTCGGCGCCAAGGCATTCGCCGAGATCGGCGAGCGAGCGCGCGTCCTTCAGCATCGCCCGCGCGCGCGTGCCGTAGAGGCGCGTGTAGCGCTGGGCGAGCTCGGGCGGCAGGAACGGGAATTCGGCGGCGAGGCTGCGCAGGAACGCGGCGAAATCCGCGCCCGGCATGTCGCCGCCGGGCAGCGGCGCGCCGGAGGTCCACTTCCTGGGCTCGCGGCCCAAGCGCGGCAGGATCTTCCGGAGCGCGTGCTGCGCGAGCTTCCTATAGGTCGTGAGCTTGCCGCCATAGATCGTGAGCAACGGGGCCGCGCCCTCGGGTGCGTCGATGTCAAACGCGTAGTCGCGCGTCATCGCCGCCGCGTTGATCGAGCCGTCGTCGTAGAGCGGGCGCACGCCGGTGTAGCTCCAGCGGATGTCGTCGTGGGAGATCGGCCGGCGCAGGAAGCGGTTCGCGGCCATGATCAGGTACTCGATCTCGCCGGGCGTGATCGCCGCCGCGGCCGGCTCGCCGGCATAGGGCGTGTCGGTGGTGCCGATGATCGTGAACGCATCGAGGAACGGCAGCAGGAAGATGATTCGCTTGTCGGGGTTCTGCAGGATGTAGGCCTGATCGCCCGCGTAGAGCCGCGGCACGACGATGTGGCTGCCCTGCACCAGCGCCAGGCGGTAGCGCGTCGTCGCCCCCTCGAGCCGGTCGAAGATCGCGGTGGCCCAGGGACCGGTGGCGTTGATCATCGCGCGCGCACGCGCGGTGGCGGCGGCGCCGTCGCCGACGAGCCTGGCCTCCCAGAGGCCCTCCATGCGCTTGGCGGCGGCGAGCGCCGTGCGCACGCGAATCTCGGCGCCGTGCGCCTTGGCGTCGAGCGCGTTGGCGACGACGAGGCGCGCATCGTCGGCCCAGCAATCCGCGTATTCGAAGCCGCGCACGAAATCCGGCTTCAAGACGGCGCCTTCCGGCGCCTTGCGCAGATTGACGGCGCGGCTGCCCGGCAGGCGCTCGCGCCCGCCGAGATGGTCGTAGAGGAAAAGGCCGAGCCGGATCATCCAGGCCGGGCGCTGCGTCGCATCGTGCGGCAGGATGAAGCGCAGCGGGCGGACGAGATGGGGCGCGATCCTGAGCAGCACCTCGCGCTCGATCAGCGCTTCGCGCACGAGGCGGAACTCGCGGTATTCGAGATAGCGCAGGCCGCCGTGGATCAGCTTGCTCGAGGCCGAGGAGGTGGCGCCGGCGAGGTCGCCCTTCTCCACGAGCAGGACCGACAGCCCCTGCCCCGCCGCGTCGCGCGCGATGCCGGCGCCGTTGATGCCGCCGCCGACGATGAGGAGGTCGTAGATGCCGCTTGCGGCAGGGGGTTGCGAGACGTTCATGCGCTCAACATAAACCGCCTCCCGCTCGCGGCGCGAGGGCTGTAGAAAGCGGACGAGGGACAACGCCGGGACGGCCATGACCGCGCTTCTCGCCATCGATCAGGGAACCACCAGCACACGCGCCATGGCGTTCGGGCTCGACGGCGCGCCGTTGGCCGAGGCGCAGCAGGAATTCACGCAGCACTATCCGCGCGACGGCTGGGTCGAGCACGATCCCGAGGAAATCTGGACCAAGACGCTGGCGGTGACGCGCCAGGTGCTCGGCCGCGCCGGCACGGTGGCCGCGATCGGCATCACCAATCAGCGCGAGACGGCGGTCTTGTGGGACCGCAGGAGCGGCAAGCCCGTCTACAACGCGATCGTCTGGCAGGACCGGCGCGGCGCCGCGCATTGCCGGCAGCTCGTCGCGGGCGGCCACGCCAAGCTGATCCGCGCCACGACCGGCCTCGTCGTCGACTCCTATTTCTCCGCCACCAAGCTCGCCTGGCTGCTCGCCAACGTGCCGGGCGCACGCGAGCGCGCCAGGCGCGGCGAGCTCGCCTTCGGCACGATCGACACGTTCCTGCTCTGGCGGCTCACCGCGGGCAAGGTGCATGCGACCGACGCCACCAACGCCTCGCGCACGATGCTGTTCGACATCGCGCGCCAGCAGTGGAGCGACGAGCTGCTCGCGCTGTTCGAGATTCCGCGCGCGGTCTTGCCCGAGGTGCGCGACAGCGCCGGCGCGTTCGGCAGGGCCGAGGGTCTCGGCACGGCGCTGCCGATCACGGGCATCGCCGGCGATCAGCAGGCCGCGACCTTCGGCCAGGCCTGCTTTAAGCCCGGCACGGTCAAGAGCACCTACGGCACCGGCGCCTTCATCGTGATGAACGCCGGCGCCGACCTGCCGGCGCCGGCCGAAGGTCTGCTTGCCACGGTGGCGTGGCGGCTCGGCGGCAAGACCACCTATGCGGTCGAGGGTGCGATCTTCAACGCCGGCACCGCAATCAAGTGGCTGCGCGACGAGCTGAAGCTGATCGCGGCCGCCGGCGAGAGCGAGGCGCTGGCCAAGGCTCTGTCCGGCAATCGCGGCGTCTACTTCATCCCAGCGTTCACGGGACTCGGCGCGCCGCACTGGGATCCCGACGCGCGCGGCGCCATCTTCGGCCTCGCGCGCGACACCGGCCGCGCCGAGATCGTGCGCGCCGCGCTCGAATCGGCCTGCTATCAGACGCGTGATCTGGTTGAAGCCATGCGCGGCGGCGCGAC
>SBBV01000406.1 GCA_005240015.1 Candidatus Odyssella thessalonicensis
CGACCCGGCCGCGCTCGTCGCCACTGTTTGCATCATCATGGTCGCGAATTCGACCGGCGCTCTGGTGATCTTGCGCGGGTTTCGCCGATCTTTCGCAACCGCCATCACGATCGGTGCAAGTGTCGCCCAGATCGGCGAGTTTTCGTTCATTCTCGCCAGCCTCGGCGTTTCCCTGAAACTCCTGCCCGAAACCGCGCGGGACTTCATTCTCGCCGGCGCGATCGTCTCGATAATGGTCAATCCGGCACTCTTCGCCGCGATCGATGCTCTCCAGCGACGGCGCATGACCCCTGAAGGGGCACCCGGAGCCGCGGTCGGGTCGCGCGCCAGAATCGCCGGATCGACCAGCATGCCGACCGAAACGAAGAAGAGCACCGCGAAGGCATCGCGCAGCGGCAACGATTCCTCGGCTGCCTGCTGACTGAGCTCCGATTCGCTCATCACCATGCCCGCGAAGAATGCGCCGAGCGCGAACGAGACGTCGAACAGCAGCGCGCAGCCGTAGGCGACGCCCAGCGAGATCGCCAGCACGGCGAGGCGAAAGAGTTCGCGCGAGCCGGTATGGACCACGTGATGCAGCAGCCATGGAATCACCCGGCGCCCGACGACGAGCATGAGGGCCACGAACGCGGCGACCTTGGCGAAGGTAACAACGAGCGTGGTCACGATCGCCGGTAGGCCGGGAATCCGGAGCGCGCCGTGGCCCGGCGGCGCGGCACCCCCGAGCAGACCGCTCAGCGCCGGCAGCAGCACCAATGCGAGGATCATGACCATGTCCTGGACGATGAGCCAACCTGCCGCGATGCGTCCGCGTTCGCTGTCGAGCATGTGCCGCTCCTGCAGCGTGCGCATGAGGACGACCGTGCTGGCCACCGAAAGCGCGAGGCCGAACACAAGTCCGGCCGCGACGGGCCAGCCCCACGCGGCCGCCACGCCGATGCCGAGCGCGGTGGTGAGCGCCATCTGTCCGATCGCGCCGGGCACGGCGATCGACCGGACGGACAGCAGATCCTTGAGCGAAAAATGCAGGCCCACGCCGAACATCAGAAGGATGACCCCGATCTCCGCCAATTCCGAGGCTAGGGCCTGATCGGCGACGAAGCCGGGCGTGTAGGGCCCGACGGCAACGCCGGCCAGCAGGTAGCCGACGATTGGGGAGATGCGCAGGCGATGGGCGATGGCGCCAAGCGCGAAGGCGAGGACGAGACCGACGACGATCGTGGCGATCAGCGGAGTGTGTTGGGGCATCTTCTTCGCTGGCGCCCGCGCCAGCCCTGTCGCACAGTGTTATTGCGTGGACGGCCCCGCCGCAACGAATTCGCTGACGCAAAACACCGGCTCCCGCTGAGCGACAAGTGATCGGCCGTGATGGACGGCGCATCTGGCGGAGGCTCATGCCTCGGCCTATCTTCTGCGATACCGGGGGCTTCCCAGCGGAGATCTCGCCATGTGGCTCAAGCCCAAGCACAAGACCATCATGCCGTCCAAGGAGCAGGCGCTGCCCGGCCGCGGCACCGCGCTGCCGGTCGTGAACAAGCATTTCGTCAACGGCAATCCGCTGAAGCCGCCGTTTCCGGCCGGCCTCGAGCTGGCGCTGTTCGGCCTCGGCTGCTTCTGGGGCGCCGAAAAGGCGTTCTGGAAGGAGCCCGGCGTCTATTCCACGTCGGTCGGCTACGCCGCGGGCTACACGCCCAACCCCACCTACCAGGAAGTGTGCACGGGATTGACCGGCCACAACGAAGTCGTGCGGGTCGTGTTCGATCCGGCCAAGGTCTCCTACGAGCGGCTCTTGCAGCTCTTCTGGGAGAGCCACGATCCCACGCAGGGCATGCGGCAGGGCAACGATGTCGGCACGCAGTACCGCTCGGGCATCTACGTCTATTCGGAGGCGCAGCGCCGCGCGGCCGAGGCCTCGCGCGACGCCTATCAGGCGATGCTCCAGGAGCACGGCTACGGCGCGATCACGACCGAGATCCGCGACGCGCCCGAGTTCTACTACGCCGAGGACTATCACCAGCAGTACCTCGCCAAGAATCCGATGGGCTATTGCGGCCTCGGCGGCACCGGCGTCGCGTGCCCGATCGGCCTCGTGAAGGCGGCGGGGTAGCCGGCGTTCCTGACTTCGTCATGCTGAGCGCCCCGCTTGGGGCGCGAAGCATCTCTACCCGGCGAGCCGCGTTCGGCGCGGCGGCCTCCTGGGCGCGGCGCGAACTTGTCGAGAGATGCTTCGCTGCCGCCCCAAGAGGGGCGGCGCTCAGCATGACGGATTGGTGACGGTTGCGCTCATTGCGCCGGCATCCCCACGGTCGGCTTGGCGCGGGAGAATTCGGTGATGATCGCGCCGGGCGGCGCGACGCGCGTGTAGTCGGCGCCGTCGAAGACGCGCACGCCATTCACCCAGGTGCCCAGCAGGCCGGGCGCGCGGCGGATGAGGCGGGCGCCGCCGGCGGGGAGATCCTGGTGGTGGAGGCGCTCAAGATGCCGGGCAGCGGGCGGGTGGTCACCACCGGCCAGCTCGGCGAGGTCATGCGCGAGTCGGTGCAGGCCGCGCACTCCTACGTGCGCTCGCGGGCCGACCTGCTCGAGATCGACGCCGAGGCGTTCTCGAACTACGACATCCACATCCACTTCCCGGCGGCCGGCGTGCCGAAGGACGGTCCCTCCGCCGGGATCACCGTGGGGCTGGTGATCGCGTCGGTGCTGAGCGACAAGCCCATCCGCCACGACGTGGC
>SBBV01000532.1 GCA_005240015.1 Candidatus Odyssella thessalonicensis
CATCGAGCGCGGCGGCGTGCGTGGCGACGAAGGCGCGCCTGCAACATCGAGAGCGTCGGCGCGATATCTCTGCGCGCCGCGTCGACGGCCAATCGCATGCTGCGCGGGGCAACCATTCGCGCCTCCCACTCCTGACAGGGGCGTCGACTTAAGCGCGAGCGGCGGCACGGATCGAGCGGCCGTCCGCGATTTTCCCCATTGATTTGCAGGCTGTGGAAAGCCGTTGGCAGTCCGCTATTTTTCTGTTACATATTTAAGTAACTGAAAGATTGGGGCGGCCATGCGCGGCAGCGCGGAGCGCAGCGAGCGGAACGGCGGCTATCGGCCGCCGGTGAGCGTCTCGCGTCCCGCCATTCTCGAGAACGGGCGCGACGACCGTCTGCGCGCGCTCTTGCACGCGCTGTTCGTCACGGCGGCGCGCTTCGAGGATGTGCGCGGGGCGTTCGGCCGGCGCATCGGCGCGTCGGGTCCGCAATACACGATCCTCGCCGCCATCGCCGAGCGCCAGGGTGCGGTCGCCGGCAACGGCGTCGGCATCGGCATCCGCGCGCTCGCGGATCATCTCCACGTGGCGCCGAGCCACATCACCACCGAGGTCAACAAGCTCGCGGCGCTCGGCCTGGTCGAGAAGCGCGCGAACCCCACCGACGGACGCGGCGTGCTCGTGCGCATGACGCGCGCGGGCGAAGCGGCGCTCGACCGCCTGGGCGCGTTCCGCCGCGCGATCAACGACATCCTGTTCGAGGGCATCGGCCGCGCCGAGTTCCAGACCCTGGCGCGGATGTTCGAACGCCTGCTCGTCAACACCGAGCGCGCGCTCGACCGCATCCATCTGGACGCGCGCGAGCGCAACCGTGGCGAACGCCACGGCCGCAACGGACACGATTGACGGCTCTGGAGGCCGCATCATGCTCAAAACCGGCAAGGACCATCTCGACGGACTGCGCGACGGCCGCATCGTCTACATCGGCGGCGAGCGCGTCACCGACGTCACCAAGCATCCCGCCTTCGCCGAAGCGGCCAAGGTCGTGGCCGCGATGTACGACACCAAGCGCGCGCCCGAGAACCGCGATCTCTTCTCCTACGAGGAGAACGGCGAGCGCTACGCGATGTGGTACCTGCAGGCGAAGACGCAGGACGATCTCCGCCGCCGCATGCGCTGCCACAAGGCGATGGCCGACCTGACCTACGGCATGATGGGGCGCTCGCCCGACCACGTCTCGGCCTTCGTGGCGGGCATGTCGACGAACCCCGCCGCGCTCGACACCGAGAAATACAAGCTCGGCGGCAACCTCGTGAAGTACTACGAGTACTGCAAGAAGAACGACATCTTCTCGACCTACGCGGTGCTGCCGCCCCAGGCCGCGCGCAATCCCGAATTTTACGTGAAGAAGAACCTGCCGGTGCCGACCTTGCGCGTCGTCCGCGAGGAAGACGACGGCGTCGTGATCAGCGGCATGAAGATGCTGGCGACCTCGGCCGTGTTCTCGGACGAGATCTGGATCGGCAACCTTCTGCCGCTGGCGCCCGATCAGGTGAAGCAGGCGGTCACCTGCGCGATTCCGGTCAACGCGCCCGGCGTCGCGCTGTGGTCGCGCCAGCCGCTCTCGCTCGCCTCCAACAACCGCTTCGACTCGCCGCTCGGCTGGTGCTTCGACGAGACCGACAGCATGGTGATGTGCGAGGACGTGAAGGTGCCGTGGGAGCGCGTGTTCGTCATGGACGACGCGATCAAGGCGCGCGCGATCTACATCGAGACGCCGGCGCACTGCTACGGCAACCATCAATCGAACGTGCGCTATTGGTCGAAGATGCAGCTGATCGTGGGCCTCTGCAGCAGGGTGGCGCAGGCCACTGGCGCCCACGAGGTGCCGGCCGTGCGCGAGCTGCTGGGGCGCATGGCCTCGCTCGAGGCGCTGATCGCCGGGCTGGTGCACGGCCAGATCGAGGCGGCCGAGGACTGGCCCAAGGGCTACAAGACCTTCAACCGGCGCATGATGTATGCGGCGCTCAACTGGTGCACCGAGAGCTACTCGGCGATCATCGACCAGCTGCGCGACCTCTGCGGCGGCGGCGTGTTCCAGATGCCGGCCAGCGTCTCGGTCATGCACGATCCCAAGATCCGCGGCGAGTTCGAGACCTACTGGCAGACGCCGCAGCTGCCCGCGCTCGAGCGCATGAAGCTCATGAAGCTCGCCTGGGACATGGTGGGCTCCGAGTTCGCGGGGCGCCAGCAGCAATACGAGAAGTTCTACGCCGGCGCCTCGTTCATCGTGCGCAACCACAGCTTCCGCGAGGCCGACTGGAAGTTCTTCGACGGCATCGTCGAGAAGCTGATGGCCGGCTACGACGTGCCCGCCGCCGCGGCCCGGATGAAGGCCGCGGAGTAGGGTTTCAGGCGTCATCCCGAGCGAAGCGAAGGACCTGGCCCCAACCGCCGAAGCTGTCGGCGGTGGACGCCAGGTCCTTCGCTTCGCTCAGGATGACGCGCGCTTGTTGCAGCACGCGGCTCGGGTCCAATCGTTCTACTAGGGCGCAACAGCGAGCACCCAACGCATGGCTGAGCCCGCCCGCAATCCGCGCATCGAGGATTACGCGCTCATCGGCAATTGCCACACGAGCGCGCTCGTGTGCAACGACGGCTCGATCGACTGGCTCTGCCTGCCGCGCTTCGACGGCGCCGCCTGCTTCGCGCGCCTGCTCGGCGCCGACGAGAACGGGTTCTGGCAGATCGCGCCGGCGCGGGCAGACGGGGCGCCGGCGGCAGCGGTGAAGCGCCGCTATGGCGACGGCACGATGGTGCTCGAGACCGAGTTCGCGGCCGACGGCGCGGTGGCCCGTCTTCACGATTGCGTGCCCTTTCCCACCGCCGAGGGCGAGATCGACGTCGTGCGCATCGTGGAGGGTGTCAAGGGCCGCATGAAGATGCGGAGCCAGGCCACGCTGCGCTTCGACTATGGCCACGTCGTGCCCTGGGTGCGCCATCGCGACTATGGCATCCATGCGATCGCCGGGCCCGACGCGGTGCAGATCGCGACGCCGGTCGAGATGCGCGGCAAGGACCTCTCGACGGTGGGCGAGTTCACGGTCGCGGCGAGCGAGACCGTGCCGTTCCTGCTCACTTGGCGCGAATCGCACCGGCCCGAGCATCCGCCCAAGGATCCGCTGCGGCTCTGCCGGCAGACGTCCGAGGCTTGGCGCGAATGGTCGGGGCGCTGCCGCTATCAAGGGCAATGGGCCGATGCGGTCCAGCGCTCGCTCATCACGCTGAAGGCGCTCACCTTCGCGCCCACCGGCGGCATCGCAGCCGCGGCCACCACGTCGCTGCCGGAACGGATCGGCGGCGTGCGCAACTGGGACTACCGCTACTGCTGGATACGCGACGCGACGTTCACGCTCTATGCGCTGCTCGTCTCGGGCTACACCGAAGAAGCGAAGGCATGGCGCGAATGGCTGCTGCGCGCGGCGGCGGGCGATCCGGCGAGGTTGCAGATCATGTACACGCTCAACGGCGACCGCCGCCTGCCGGAATTCACGCTGCCCTGGCTCCAAGGCTTCGCCGGCAGCCGCCCGGTACGCATCGGCAATGCCGCTGCACAGCAATACCAGCTCGACGTCTATGGCGAGCTCATGGACTCGTTCCACACCGCGCGCAAATTCGGCATCGATCCCAACGAGGACGCATGGCGCGTGCAGAAGCTCATCCTCGACTATCTCGAAGGAACTTGGGACGACGAGGACGAGGGCATCTGGGAGATGCGCGGCCCACGGCGCGACTTCACCCACTCCAAGGTCATGGCCTGGGTGGCGCTCGACCGCGCGGTGCGCGATGCCGAGCGCTTCGGCCTCGACGGGCCGGTCGAGCGCTGGCGCGCGCTGCGCGACCACATCCACGCCGATGTGTGCAAGAGGGGCTTCGACGCCGAGCGCAACACCTTCGTGCAATTCTACGGTGCCACCGAGCCCGACGCGGCGCTGCTGATGATGCCGCTGGTGGGCTTCCTGCGCTGCGATGACCCGCGCATGCTTGGCACCATCGCCGCCGTGCGGGAGACGCTGATGCAGGACGGCCTCGTGCACCGCTACGTCACCCACCCGGACGTGGACGGCCTGCCGCCCGGCGAGGGCGCCTTCATCGCCTGCACGTTCTGGCTCGCCGACTGCCTCGTCATGCTCGGCGAGACCGACGAGGCGACCGCGATCTTCGAGCGCCTGCTCGATCTCCGGAACGATGTGGGGCTGCTCGCCGAGCAATACGATCCCGATGCGCGCCGCATGCTCGGCAATTTCCCGCAGGCCTTCTCGCATGTGGGCCTGGTCAACACGGCGCACAATCTCGCGACTCGGCGCGGCCCCGCCGAGCAGCGGCCGAAATAGCGTTCAAACGCCGTTCCCTCACTTCCCATTCGCCAAGAGGCGAATGGGCCCCTTCTCTCCCACTGCGTGGGAGAGAGAAGTGCAAAGGCGCGCAATCTACTTCTCTCTCCCGCTTGCGGGAGAGAAGGGGGCCCGCCGAAGCGCGCTTGCGCGGCGGTGGGAAGTGAGGGCCGGCGCCGCCGCTACTTCGTCGCCGTCTCGAGGCGCTTCTTCTCGTCGTGGGCGCGCTGGATCACGTAGGCGCGGATCTGCTCGACCTCGTCGGGCTTGAGGTACTTCTCGAACGTCACCATGCCGTTCTTGAGCATGGCGCCCTCGAGCGTGATCGCCTTCCACGCGCCGGCGTCGCCGAGCGTCGCCGAGTAGCGGAGATCGGGCACGATGCCGCCGGCGGCTGCCGTGTCGCCATGGCAGGCGGCGCAATATTGCTGATAGTGCGCGCGGCCCTTGTCGACGACCTCCTTGGCGGCGGTGGCCTGCGGCGGCGCGAGCTTGCGAACCACGGTCCGCATCGGCGGCAGCTCGCCCTTCGCGCCGAGCTTGAAGGTGAGAATGCGGTTGGTGCCGCCCTTGGCCGCGTCGAGCGCAAGCTCGCCCACGACCAGCGGAATGGCGCCGCCCCAGCCGGCGAGCACGGTCACGTATTGCTCGCCATCGACCTCGTAGGTGACGGGCGCAGCGATGATGCCGGTCTGGGCGTGGAAGTCCCAGAGCTTCTTCCCGTCCTTGGCATCATAGGCGACGAAGCGCCCTTGCCCGGTGCCTTGGAACAGAAGCCCGCCCTCGGTCGAGAGCAGCCCGCCGTTCCACGCCACCGGATACTCGACGTTCCACGCCGCCTTCTTCTGCACCGGATCCCAGGCGATCAGGCGGCCCTTGGAGCCCGCGCGGATCGCCTTGCGCGTGGCTTCGTCCTCGGGCATCGCCGCGCCCACCGGATCGATGCCGAAGCTCCAGAACACGCCCGGGCGCTTCTGGAACGTCTTGGGATCGTGCGCCACGTAGCCGAACGCGGCCTCGAGCGAGGGGATGTAGACGTATCCCGTGCGCGGGTTGTAGCTCATCGGGTGCCAGTTGTGGGCGCCGCCGGGGCCCGGGTAGATGAGCTGCGGCTTGCCGGTCGTGCTGTAGAGCGCCTCGGGCTTCACGATCGGCCGCCCGGTCTTGGGGTCGAGCCCCTCGGCCCAGGTGACCTTGGCGTAGGCGGTGCCGGAGATGAACTCGCCGGTGGCGCGGTCGAGCACGTAGAAGAAGCCGTTCTTCGGCGCCTGCATGATCACCTTGCGCGGGCGCCCGTCGATCGTGAGATCGGCGAGAATCATGTGCTGCGTCGCCGTGTAGTCCCAGTCCTCGCCGGGCACCTGCTGGAAGTGCCAGACATATTCGCCGGTGTCGGGCTTGAGCGCCAAGACCTGGCACGGCGAGTGGTGGAAATACGGCGGCGGCGGCACGGTCTGGGATTCGATGGCCTACGACCCCGAGCTCGACCTGCTCTACATCGGCGTCGGCAACGGCTCGCCCTGGAACTACAAGCTCCGCAGCGACGGCAAGGGCGACAATCTCTTCCTCGTCTCGATCGTCGCGATCATCTCGACGGTCTTGCTCTCGAACGGCTGCTTGGGATCGCCGGGCACGGTGTAGAAGCGCCACAGCATCTTGCCGGTCTCGGCGTCGTAGGCGGAGACGTAGCCGCGCACGCCGAACTCCGCGCCGCCATTGCCGATGATGACCTTGCCCTTGATGATGCGCGGCGCGCCGGTGATCGTGTAATCCTGCGACTGGTCGACGGTCAGCGTCTCCCACACCTTCTTGCCGGTCTTGGCGTCGAGCGCGATCAGGCGCCCGTCATAGGCGCCGAGGTAGACCTTGTTGCCCCACACCGCGACGCCGCGATTGACCACGTCGCAGCAGCCCTTGCCGGCGTAGTGGCCGGGAACCTCGGGATCGAACTCCCACAGCAGCTTTCCGGTCTTCGCATCGATCGCGTAGACGTGACTCCAGGCGCCGCTGGTGTAGATGACGCCGTCGACGACGATCGGCGTTGCCTCGAGGCCGCGCGCGGTGCGGCTCTTCAAATCGAGATGCCAGGCGAGACCGAGCTGCCCGACATTGCCGGCGTTGATCTTGGCGAGCGGGCTGAAGCGCTGCTCGGAGTAGGTGCGGCCGGTCGTCAGCCAGTTCTGCGGCTCCTTGTCGGCGCCCGCGATGCGTGCGCCCTCGACTTGCGCCGGCGCGGGGCCGGCGGCGGCGAGCATTGCGACGAGGACAAGCATGCTGGGAGCAGAGGCGCGAGGCTTCATGGCGTTCTCCCTAAAATTCTTAGGGCACGACCGACCAGCCTTGGGTCAGGTGGTGCGTTTCTCCCCCTTGCCACCTGCGCTTCCCCCGCATCGATTAGGCGCCCGATCGCCGAAGCTGACAAGGAGTTTCCCGGCGGAAACTTTCTCGTGCAGATTCTAGCGCGCGCCCGCGTCTGCCGGCGGCGGGAGGCTTGCGGCGATCGCGGCGG
>SBBV01000501.1 GCA_005240015.1 Candidatus Odyssella thessalonicensis
CGCGGCCCATGCCGCCGACGATGATCATCGCGAGATACGCGATCGCGAGGTTGAGGTTGAAGCTCTCGAACGACACCGTACCGATGTAGTAGGCCATGAGGGCGCCGGCGAGCGCGACTACCGCCGAGCTCACGACGAACACCGAGAGCTTGGCGCGCACCACCGAAACGCCGAGCGCCGCGGCGGCCACGTCGTGCTCCCCGACCGCCACCCAGCGCCGGCCGACATAGCTGCGCAGCAGGTTGAGCGCTCCCAGTACCACCAGGGCGGCGATTGCAAACAGCGCGTAGTACCATTTGACGGCGCTGTCGAGCGCCAACGGCCCGAGCGCGGGGATCGGCAGCGTCATGCCCGAGGAATCGAGCACGACGGCCTGGATCATGACCAGGATCGTGGCGACGGCGAAATGCAGCGCGAGCGTCGTGACGGCGACGTAGAGGACGCGCAGCTTCAAGGAGGGAATCGCCACGATGAGGCCGACGGTGCCGCCGGCCGCCGCAGCGGCGACCAGCACCAGCGGGAACGGGATCTCGGCGGCACGCGTGATGAGGCCGGCCGTGAACGCCCCGATGCCGAGAAACGCCGCCTGGCCGAGCGAGACGAGGCGGGCATTGCCGGTGAGCAGGTTCAAGGCCACGGCGCCGACGACGGCGATCAAGACGAGGTTGCTGAGGTGTAGCCAATAGGCCGACAGCACGAGGGGCAGGCTGAGCAGGATCGCGATGCCGCCGAGGCACACCGTCCATTGCGCGCGGCCGCGGCGCAGCGCAAAGGTGCGCGCGGTGCCGAGCGGCAGCGAGGACGGCATTCGCGGGGCGCGGCGCACTCCGCTCATACCCGGTGAAACTCCTCGACCGTGCCGAGGAGGCCCCAGGGCCGCACCACCAGCGTGATCAGGACGAGGCCGACCGGCGCCAGCAGCGCATAGCGCGGATCGACATGGTAGGCGGTGAGGTTCTCGCTGACGGCGACGACGAGGCCGCCGATGACGACTCCGCGCAGGCTGTCCATGCCGCCGATCAGGCACGCGAGCAGCGCGTTGATGCCGATCACCGCCGCCGAAGCGGCGACGAAGGCGCGCTCGCCGTGGAGCGTGCCGGCGAGCGCCGCGGCGATGACGCCGAGCACCCAGCTCAGCGCCACGATGCGGTTTATGTTGACGCCGCGCTGCGCGCTCAGCATCACTTTCTCGGCGACCGCGCGCATCTGCAAGCCGAGGTCGGTGACGCGGTAGACCAGCGCGAGGACGGCGATGCTGACCCACGCCCCGGCCGCGGCCGCGAGGTCGCGCTCGGAGAGGATTGCGTCCCCGAGCGCCATCGTCCGCGAAAACCCGGCGTCGATCGTGACGTTGCCGCCGCCGAACAGGATGACGATCAGGCCGTTGAGCAGGATCGCGATCCCCACCGTCATCATGAGGCCGACGTGCGGCGGCTGCCCCATGATCCGGCGCAGCATGAGCCAGAACACGGCGAGACCGAGCCCGGCGGCGGCAACAAGGCCGATCGGCACCGCCGCCGCCACCGGAAATCCCTCAGCGATCGCCCACGCGACCACGTAGCCCAGGAAGATCGCGAGTTCGCCCCCGGCGATGTTGAGCACGCGGCTCGTCCGATAGATGAGGACGATGCCGATGCCCAGCAGCGTGTAGATGCCCCAGGTGGCGACGATCGTCAGCAGCAGGCTCATGGCCCGCTTGCCCGCCCGGCCGCCGTCGTGACCGCTGCGCTCACTTCTTCTTCAGCGTGGGCGTTGACGATGCCTCGATCCAGTTCGACACCGCAACGAATTTGCCGACCGCTTCGTCGTACTGGTAGACGCGCCACCAGCTCGTGCCGTAGTGGTCGCCCGGCGTGAACTTGATCGGGCCGCCCATGAGCGAGCCCATGTCCACCGAAAGCGTCTGCAGCGCGCCGTCGAGCTTTTCGGCCGGGCACGGGAAGCCGCACTTGCGCAGCGCCGCCTCCATGACGCGGCCCATGGCCCAGCCCATGATCGACGTCGTCGACAGCGGGCCCTTCTTTCCGTACTTCTTCGCCACGGCGCGCAACTCGTCGAGCTCCTTGCCCTCGGAATCGGGCGTGGCGAAGCGGCTGACGATCTGCAGCTTGTTGAGGCCGCCCGCGCTCTTCAGTGCCGCGACCAGCGGCGCTTCGTTGAGCCCGTGCGAGCCCATCAGGATCGGGCCATCGTATCCGGCGCCGCGCAGCGCGCGGAACAGGCCGATGTTCTGGCCCGCGCCGGTGTGCGAGACGACGAGCGTCGGCTTCATCGCCAGCATGCGCTGCGCGATGGCGCCGAACTCGGTCGCGGTCGGCGCGAACAGCACGGTATCGGATTGCAGCCCGCCGGCCTGGCTGGCGCCTTCGGCAAACTGACAGACGGCGACGCCGCCCGGCGCCTCGATGCTCGCGCAGACGATCTTGCCTTTGCCCTTCAGCATCTGGCCCGCGAGCTTGCCCGACACTTCACCGGCGACCTCGAACACGTGGCCGATCGAGTAGGAATAGGGCAGCGGCTTCGGCGGCAGAACCTCCTTGATGCCGCTGAACATGGCGATCGCCGGCACTTTGTGGCGCTGCGCCACGCTGTAAACCGCCATATGGGTGCGGGTGACGCTCATGCCCCAAATGCTGTTGACGCGCTCGGCGGTGATCAGCTCGAGGCTGAGCGATGCCGCGCGCGTCGCGTCGAGCTGATCGTTGCGCACGACCAGTTTTACCGGCACGCCGTTGACACCGCCGCGCTCATTGAGCGCCTTTACGTAGTACTCGAACGATTCGAGGATCGGGGCGTAGTTGTCCTGCATCGGGCCCGAGAGATCGCCGATGTAGCCGATGACGTGCTGGTTTTGAGCCCGCGTCTCGGCCGCGTTCCATGCCAGCGCGAGCAGCGCCGTGCCTAGTGCCAGTAGCGAATTCCTCTGCATGTCCTCCTCCTCTTTCTCATCTGGTCGAATGGGCCCGCCCATGTTCGCCTGAGCTGCCCGCGTTGAGCGCGCCGGTTGGCATCGCCATTCGGCGGTCCTCCGCGTACATCTCCTCGACGAGATGGCCGAACAGCTTGTAGGCGTGCGCCCGCTTGATCTTGCGCGTCGGCGTCGTGTCGCCGTCCTCGGGGATCAGCTCCTTGGGCAAAATGCGGAAACTCTTGACCTGCTCGACGCGCGCGAGCTGCTGGTTGAGACGCGCGATTTCGCGGCCGATGAGTTCGCCGACGCGGTCGTTTGCGGTGAGGCTGGTGACCCCGGTGTAGGGGATCTGCTGCTGTCGGGCCCAGTGCGCGACGTTCTCGAAGTCGAGTTCGATCAGCGCGGTGATGAACTTGCGGCTGTCGCCGAACACGATCACCTCGCTGATATAGGGGCTGGCGCGTAGCGCGTTCTCGATCGTGGCCGGCGCAATGTTCTTCCCGCCGCTGGTGATGAGGATGTCCTTCTTGCGGTCGACGATGCGGAACGCGCCGTCGGCGTCGCAGGCCGCGATGTCGCCGGTCTGGACGAAGCCGTCGGCGTCGAACAGCGCGGCGGTGGCCTTGTCGTCGGTCCAATAGCCGGTGACCGCGCCGGTGCCGCGGATACAGAGCTCGCCGTCGGCCGCCGCGCGGACTTCGCGGCAGGAGACCGGGACGATCGCGTCGCCGGGCGCGGGCCAGCGCGCGATCTGGGCGCCGACACAGCCGGTTTCAGTGGTGCCGAAGAGGTCGCGCAGCGGGATGCCCCAGGCCTGGATCGTCTCGTGCACGAGCGGCGGCGTCGGCGCGCCGCCGGTGAAGCCGCCGCGCGTGTAGGTAAGGCCGAGCTTGTGCAGCGCCGGCCAGATCATGGTCAGCCATAGCGGCCAGTAGGCCAGCTCGGTAAGAAGGTTGGCGCGCCTCTGCCCCGTCTTCCAAATGCCGTTGACGCGCCGGCGTCCAATCTCCGTGGCGAGCGCGAACAGCCGGCGCGACAGGCCGCTCGCCATCTCCACGCCGACATGGACATGCGCCATCACCTTTTCCCAGGTGCGCGGCACGCCCATCACGTAGGTGGGGCGCACTTCGTTCATGAGCGCGGGCAGGGGCTGGTTCGGCTCGCCGATGTGGGGAACCACGCTGGCGAGCAGCGGGACGTAGATGGTCATCGCCCGCTCCATGCCGTGGGCAAGCGGCAGATGCGAGACCACGCGATGGGGGATGGCGCGCAGTTCGGGCAGCGCCTCGAAGAAGGCGTAGCCGAAGCCGACGATGTCGGCGCTCTGCGAGCGGTACGCGGCCTTGGGCAGGCCGGTCGTTCCGGATGTGAAGATGATGGCGGCGGGGCTGTCCGGGCTAACCCGCTCGCCGTGACGCTCGACTTCCTCGAGGCGCGCGGGCTTTTCCCGCGCGGCCGCTTCCAGCGCCGCGAATTCGAGGATGCGATCGTCCGCGTAGAGGAACAGCGCGCGGCCGTCGACGACGACGATCCGGTCGACAAGCGGCCGGTTGCGCGCCGCTTCCGCGGCGAGCAGGCGGTCGAGATGCTCCTGGTCCTCGGCTACGAAGACGCGCGCGCCCGAGAGTTCCAGGACGTAGGCGACCTCCTCGGGCGAACTCGTGGGGTAGATGCCGCACGGCATGGCGCCGATGTAGAGCGCCGCGACGTCGGCGAGCAGATACTCGATGCAGGCGTCGCCCATGATCGCGACGCGGTCGCCGGGCGCCACGCCCAGCTCGAGCAGGCCGGCGGCGGCGGTTCGGATACGGGCTAGGTAGCCGGTCCAGCTCAGTTCATGGAACACGCCGCCGCGCTTGAAGCGGAGAGCGACGGCCTCGGGCTCGTCGCGGGCGCGTTCGATCAACAGCTGACGCACCGTGCTTCGCGCCACTTGCCCGAGAGCCGCGCGCGCCGCCTCGATCGAACTCCCGGTCAAGTTCATCGCTATCGCCCATCGCCCGGGCCACGTGACGGCGATTAAAATACACGACGTATAATATTGTTGGCAAGCGGAGGGCCGGGTCCGCCCCAAAGAGGTCCACGCTCGGTCCGAGCGCCGCGGCCGAGGCGGCGGACGGGGGTTCGCCGGCGGCAGCGTGCGGGCCATGTCGTGGACTACCGCCGGGCAAGCCCGGCCCGACGTGCGGCGTTCCACAACGCGAAGGCGCGGTTTCTCCAGAGAAAAGTGGATAGAATCGGGCTCGCTCGACCAATCGGCGCGGACTCGGCTTCGTAAGCAGTATCCCGCAGCGCCGCCGGGCCCCCGGCCGCCCGTTCGGATCAGCGATCACGCGACCACGATGCGCCGATAGCTCAGTGCTTCAGCGACGTGGACGCGCTTGACGCCGGCGCTGCGGTCCATGTCGGCGAGCGTGCGCGCCACGCGCAGCACGCGGTGATAGCCGCGCGCCGAGAGTTTGAGACGCCCTGCGGCCTGTGTCAGCAACGCGCGGCCGCCTGCGTCAGGGGCGGCCACTTTCTCCAACAAATCGCCATCGGCCGCGGCGTTAGTTCGTACACCCGTTCCGGCCGCAAGTTGCTCGTATCGCTCGCGTTGAATCCGGCGCACCTGTGCCACGCGCGTCGCTACCTGCGCCGAACTCTCGCGCGCCGGCGGCAACGACAAGTCTGCCGGCGACACGGCCGGCACATCAACATGCAAATCAATTCGATCGAATAGGGGACCGGAGATTCTCGACTGGTACTCTTTCGCGCATTTCGGCGCGCGGCCACAACCTAAAGACGCGTCGTCCAGGTATCCACACTTGCATCTTCGCGTTGCCTTTTTGCCATTCGTCCAAGTCATTGTAAAAGCTCGAAGAGTGCTACCGTACCCGGAGACCCCGACGACGCTCGGGGAGCACCTCAAAAAACGACGGTTTCAGCTGAAACTCCGCCAGAAGGACGCCGCCAAGGTCCTCGGCATTGACCACCTCACATACATCAACTGGGAAAAGGGCCATACCCAGCCCTACGCCCATGGCTATCCGCCGATCATCGCATTCTTGGGGTATGACCCTACGCCTGAGGCCCGGACCCTATCGGAGCGGCTGCGCCTCAAGCGACAAGAGCTCGGCGTCACCTTCTCGCAGGTGGCTCAGTACCTCGGCTGGGACGGCGGCACGCTTACCAGGTACCTAAATGGGGATTGGCGGTTCCCCGAGGGACGCCGCAACCTTCTGGAAGCATTCCTAGGGGCGCCACGGAACGAGCTTGCGGGAATCTATCGCCTGCCCCGCCGCACGCGACCGAGGAGCCAATAAGAGGCGCTCCCCGAGGCCCGCGGTCGGCGCGGAGATCCCCACTCTCAGTATGCTGCCACTATCGCGTGGCGCCGACGACGTCGATTGTCTTCGCGACCTTTTCTCCCTTCTCAATGGCGTAGCTGACGACAACCGAGCTTCCTCGAGTCGATGGCAGCAGGACGTAGTCCTGGCCTTTCTTGATGATGGTATCGAATGTGACCTTGATTACGATCTGCTGCGCTTTCCCGTCCAGACGCGTTTCGAGTGTAAGTGTTCCTTCGCAGCCTCCACCGGTCGGCTTGGGTTGGCATAGGGTCAAATTCGTGCGGGTTACCTTCCCTTCGATCTTTTCCTGAGCATGGATCGCGGCAGGCAGGAGAACCATGCTGGCCGTGAAACCGGCAAGGAGAGCGAACGTGGGAAATGAAGCCAAGATCAACCTCCTTCAGATCGGGCGCCTGCGGGTCACCTAACTACGTCCGCGGCAGCCATCCGGCATAGACGCCGCCTTGATATGCAAATGCGGCGGCCGCAATCAGCAGAATGATGCCAGCGGCCCGCTCTATTCGCGGCACCCACAGCATGGCGGAGCCGAGGCGGGTTAGCAGGCCCGTGGCCGCGCCAACAAGCAGTATCGGCACGCCTCGCGCGATTCCGAACACGAACAGGAGGGCAGCGCCCATAGCGGCATCCCCGCTTCCGGCCGCTGTCATAAGCACCGGTAGAAGGAGCGGCGTGCAGGCTGGACACGTTGACAGTCCGAATGGGATGCCGAGCAAAAACGCCGCGCCGAAACTGTTGACCGCCCGTGGCGAGGCATAGAAGAGGCGGAGGTTGACGCGAACGACACGGAGCAATGCCAAGGCCAGGAACAGCAGAACAAGGCTTAGCAAGAAATAGGTGTGCGCCATGTATGGCGAGAGGACGCGCAGGACGGCAAAGCCGAAGAGGCCGAATAGGGCACCAAGCACGGCGTCGACAAGCGCCACACCCAGAACGAAGCCACCAGCGAGCAGCACTCCTCGCCGCCGCGTGGCGCGCCCTGCGGCCGCTTGCCCACCAGCCGAAAATCCTGCGGCCGCTGCGAGAAGCGGATATGAACTGGGCGCCACGCCCACGAGAAGGCCGGCGAGCGCCATCAGGAGAACGCCCGTGGGCGTCAGCCCCGAGATGTCGCCGAGGATCGGTTCGAGCGTGGTCATTGCGGCCCAATCATGGAACGGGGCACTTCAGGTGCCTGGCCCCGTATCCTTGACTCTGTACCGCGATACGGAGTCAATGATTAATTGATTGCGGGAGCGGCGATGGCAGAAATGACGATTGGCCGAGTAGCCGGCAAGGCGGGCGTCGGCGTGGAGACAGTGCGCTTTTATGAGCGCTCTGGGCTGATCGCGCGTCCGCTTCGCCCCACAGCCGGTGGTTTTCGGGTCTATGACGCCGAGACCGTCGCACGCATTCGATTCATCCGCCAGGCGCAAGAACTCGGTTTCTCGCTTGGCGAGATCCGGGAGCTGCTGTCGCTCAGGGCGACGCCCGGAACCGATTGCCGCGCGGTGCGCGCTCAAGCCGTCGCCAAGCGCGATGAGGTGGATGGAAAGATTGGCCAGCTCAGGCGCATGCGGAGGGCGCTCGATGAACTCATCGCGACCTGCCCGGGCAGTGGCGCGGTACGCGAATGCACTATCCTCGACGGGCTGGAGCGGCCGCAGGGCAAGAAGCAACCCTCCAGCGGGCGCTCGCTAACCCAGTTGGCAGTGCCCGCACGGGCAACTCGGAGCCGGACGAAAGGACACGTCGTGAAGACCATTACCCTCAAGATCGAAGGCATGCACTGTGACGGCTGCGCCCAGACCCTTCAGTTCCTCCTTGGCCGCGAGGCGGGCGTCCGCAAGGTCGATGTTAGGTTTGCCGATAGCGAGGCGCGTATCCTGCACGACCCCGGCGCTTCCGATGAGAAGCAGCTCGCGGCCGTCGTCAAGAAGGCCGGCTTTCGGGTTGCCGGCATTCGCTGATAGAGGCCTATCCGTTGACGTGTGGGCAGCTAAGGCATGAAGCCAGCCTCCTTTTCATCCTGCTTGACTCCGTAGGATAGTACGGAGCGTAGATTCCACGGCGTCTTAGTCGTCGCCCACCGATCGCGGCATGCCGTGAGCGCTTGGGGCGGCAGGAGCGGACGCCATGACCGACGCAGCACTTACCGCAAACGAATTCAATTCTCTCTGGAGCGAGGAGCCCGCCAGCCGGGCCGATCGCGCGCGCGTCCGGGCGCGAATCGGCGGGCTGCACTGCTCGCTCTGCACCGGAACAATCGAGAAAGCGCTCGGCCGTATCCCAGGCGTCGATAAAGTAGCCGTGAGCCTTACCCACGAACAGGCTCTGGTCGAATTCAATCCGCACATTGTCAGGCCCGAGGCACTTCTCCAGACTCTGCGTGATATCGGGTATACGATTCACGATCCGCACAAGCTGCGCCCCTTCGAGGAGGAGGAGCGCGATTTGGTGCGCGAAGGCCGCCGCTTTCTCATCGCGACGGCGCTGAGTCTTTGTGCGCTCGCCCTCATTGTCCATCCCGCCGGCGTGTGGTCACTCGTGATTCCCGCGATCGCGACGCTTAGCTTGACGGGCTTCGTGTTCTTGGTCCTGCGCGCGAGCGGCCTATGGACCGCGATTGCGGCATTGCTCGGCTTGGGTGCTGGCGCGCTGGCGCTGTTGCTGCTCAAAGAGGGGAGCGGCCTGGCGGCGCTCACGCCCTGGATCGTTGGTGCCCTCGCGCTCGCCTTGGTTTTCGGTATCGGCCGGCACATTCTCTGGATGGCGTGGCAGTCGCTGCGCCGCGGCATCCTCAATCAGCACGTGCTGTTCGAAGCCGGCGCCTTTGCCGGCCTCCTTGGCGGCGCGATTGGGCTCGCGTGGCAACTCCCCGGCTATCCCACGGCCCCCTTCTTCGCCGTGGCGGTGATGATCGGCACCTATCACATTTTCTCCGAGTGGCTCTCGCTGATCGTCAAGACTCGAAGCTCGCAAGCGGTCAAGCGGCTCCTCGACCTTCAGCCCAGCACCGCGCGCGTCGTGCGCGACGGACAAGAGCTGGTCACCCCGATCACCGGAGTTCGCCTCGGGGACCTCGTGCGAATACGCCCGGGCGAGCGCGTGCCGGTCGACGGCGTCGTCGCCGAGGGCCACTCCGCGGTCGATCAGTCGCTGGTGACCGGCGAGCCGACGCCCCTTGAACGATCCGTCGGCGATTCGGTGATTGGCGGCTCGATCAACGGCGTGGGCACCCTCCTGGTCCGGGTCACTGCGATCGGAGAGGAAAGTTTCCTGCAGCGCATCGTTCGGCAAGTCGAAGATGCCCGGGCACTCAAGCCGGGGCTACTGCACCTCGTCGACCGGGCGCTGCGGGTCTACACGCCCGCAGTCCTGGCCATCGCTTTCGTTGCAGCCATTGCGTGGGCGGTTGGTCCGCTCGTGCTGGGCCTGGACGTTGATCTCGAACGGGCGGCCTTTGCCGGGCTGAGCGTGCTGGTCATGGGCTACCCGTGCGCGGTCGGCATTTCGGCTCCGCTCTCGATCGTGCGTGGTGCCGGGGAGGCGGCGGAGCGCGGCATACTCATGCGTACTGGGGAGGCCTTTCAAGGCTACCGGCTGGCGCGGCACATCGTGTTCGACAAGACCGGCACGCTGACCGAAGGGCGGCCGGTTCTGCGCGAGGTCGAGGGGCTCGATGTGGACGAGGCCAGCCTCATCGCCATCGCGGCCGCCGCGGAAAGCGCCTCGGAACATCCTCTCGCGGCTGCGACGCTCGATGCCGCCTTCGCTCGCAAGATCACGCCGCCTACGGTGAGTTCCTTCGAGGCTGTCGCGGGAAAGGGCGTGCGGGCGGAGATCGACGGGGAACGAGTGCTGGTGGGAAGCCCGCGGTTCATCGCCGAAAGCGGCGTCCCCGTGGCGCCGCTCGCGGATCGAATCCGGGCGCTCGAGGAATTGGGTCGCACCGTTATCGCTGTGGCCAGGGGCAATCGTCTGGTCGGCATCGTCGCCTTCGGCGACACCATTCGGCCCGACGCCGCGGCCACGATGCGCGCCCTCCGCACAGCCGGTGTGAGAGTTGCGCTTGTGACCGGCGACAACGAGCGCGCGGCGCAGCGGGTGGCGGCCGAGGTGGGCATCGATGCGGTGCACGCCGGAAAGCTGCCGGCCGAAAAGGTCGAGCTGATCCGCCGGCTGCAGCACGGCAGCACGGTGGCCATGGTGGGTGACGGAATTAACGACGCCCCGGCGCTGATGCAGGCCAATGTCGGTATCGCCATGGGGAGCGGCACCGACATTGCCATCGAGTCCGCGGATATCATCATTCTCAACAATCGCGTCGAGGCGGTTGCGGTCGCGCGCGAGATCAGCCGCCGGGCCTATCGCAAGATGGTTCAGAACGTCTCGCTCGCCTTCCTCTTCAACGGCGTCGGCGTGCCCCTCGCGGCGACAGGGCTCGTGTATCCGGTCTGGGCGATGGCGGCGATGGCCGTCAGCGTGACGACGATCTTCTTCAACTCGCTGTGGGGCCGGCCGGGCATGTTCTTCCAAGCGATTCTGAGCGTCGGCCGGGCGCCGCGCTCGGATCAGCTCGCTCATTGACTGGCCGTATCGCGTCGCAACCGAGGCATTTTCCATCGCATGGGCAGCATCAAACGAGGTATCCGCAACGCCTTTCGCGCCCGGGCGCGGGCCGCGGCGGTCGTCGCCCTTCTGTCCGTGATCATCGGCGCGCTGGCGGTGCTGGTTCAAATGGCCGTGTCGAGCCGGCAGCAGATCAGGGAACTCGAAGCGCGCGTGCGCACGCTGATCGAGCTGCGAGAGGCCGGGGCGTTCGGCACGGGCGGTTTCGGCAAGGACAAACCGGTGGGCGAGGAGGGATTCACCACCGACACGCTCGAAGCCGTGAAGCGGATTCCGCATGCGCGTCACATCGCGCGCATCGATGAATATATCTACGCACCACAAATCGATCCCTCCAAAGCCAACGCCTATGCCATGGTCATCGGGCTTCGGCCGGGGAGCGCCCTGCGCGCGATTGGCGAGATCGACTACGAAAACGCGCGCATCATTGCCGGACGCTCCTTCGTCGCCGACGACACGAGCAGACAGGTTGCGGTGGTTGGGCGGCTCTACGCGCGCCAGCGCCTCGGCCTCGAACACGCGTCCGATGGGCCGCTCCGCGGGCGGACGGTGACGCTCAATGGCACCGAATTCGAAGTCGTCGGCATCTACTCCACCGCGAACGACTTCGGCGACAACCACGTCTTCGTGCCGATCGAAGCGTTTCGCGCCACCTACAAGCCGGGCAACAAGCTCGGGAAGATCTTCGTTACCGTCGATTCGGTGGCGAACGTGGATCGGGTCGTCGCCGATCTCAAATCGCTGCCCGAAGCGGACGTGGTGACGACCCCCGAGGCAGTGTCGACGGCGCGGACGAGCTTGGGAAGCCTTGCGGCGGCTAGCGTCTATTCGATTGCGCTGCTGTTCGCCATCGGCATCGTCCTCGTTGTGTTCGTGATGGTGCTCAGCGTTCGCGAACGCGTACGCGAGATCGGCATGCTCAAGGCGATCGGCGCGTCGAACCGCGAGCTCGTGGGGCAATTTCTCGGAGAGGCAACCACGGTCTGCGTCCTCGGAGGTATTGGCGCGGCCGGCCTGGCTGCCCTCGGCATATGGCTGGTGCGGGGCGTTTCCGGGATTTCGCTCGCATTCGAGGCGCCGCTGTTGCTCTCGCTCGCCGCCGGCGCGCTCGTCTTTGCCGGCATCGCCAGCATTTATCCCATCCTCAAAGCCCGGCGCCTGAGCCCGGTCGAAGCCATGCGGAGCGTGGAATGAACCCCATCAACTTTGGACTGCGAAACCTGAGCCGCGGCCGCGGCCGATTCGCGGTCGTGGTACTGCTTGTAGGCATCGCATTCTTCCTGCTCCTGGTGACGCAGGCGATCCGCGGCGCCGTCGAGGCGTACACGACTCAACTCAAGCAGACGGTGGACAATTCCCTCCAAGTCCGCGCCCGCGGCTCCATGGGCCACGTCAACATGGTCGGCAACGATCAGATCCTGCCGCAGGCCTTCCTGGAGAGGGTTCGTGCCCTTCCGAACGTGGCCAAGGTCGAGACCTACCTCCTCGGCATGAGCCCCACGACGGGGCACAATTTTGCGATGCATGTCGGCCTCGTGCCAGGTGACGCAATGCGGCTCGAATCCCACGGCGAGGCCGGTAATCCGCGGATCATCGCCGGCCGCGGGCTGCGCGCCGAGGATTCGGGCAAGGACGTCGGCGTGATCGGCCAGCGCTATGCCTCCATCGTCGGGATTACGCCCGAGAACCTCGACCGCGCCACCCTGACGATCGATCTGACACGCACACACCCCGTCATCTTCGCGCTCGACCGTCCGAAACGGTCGATCCGCATCGTCGGTATCTACGCGAGCGGCTATGTCTTTGGCGATACGCAGCTGTTCATGCCGCTCGAGACATTCCGCGACATCTACGGCGTGAAGGAGGGCATTTCGTGGCTTTTCATTCGCGCGACATCGTCGGATGATGTGGCGGAGATCGAACGGAAGCTGCGCGAATTGTTTGGCGTAACCGCGGACATCATCGCGCCGACCGCAGCCGCCGAGTTCGAGCGCGAGACGACCGCCGCGGTGCTGACGCTTTCGCACGTGGGGTCGGCGCTCGCGGCCGCGCTTGCCGCGATCGTGACCTTTTTCGTCATGCTCCTCGTCGTGCGCCAGCGCACGCGTGAGATCGGAACCCTCAAAGCGATTGGTGCCGGCAACGGGTACATCCTCGCGGCTTTTCTGACCGAGGCCGCACTCTTCTGTCTTGCCGGGGCCGTCGTCGGGGCTGCGCTGTTCCTGGCCGTGGGCGGCCCTGCAGCGGAGCAACTGTTCGCCGTCGGCCTAACGCCCTTCCTCGCTCCCCAGTACCAGGACACGCTCGCGCCAACCCTCAATTTCGCTGCGCGATTGGGTGGCCCGGCAATCGCCGCGCTGGCCATAGCGGTGGTCGCGGTCGCAATCATCGGCAGCATGTTCGGCGTGCTGCGTCTCGTTCGTCTCTCCCCGTTGGAGGCCATGCGCCATGAGTAACGCCGCTCCGCTGATTGCGCTCAAGGGCGTTTCCAAAGTCTATATGCGAGGCAAATCCCGCGTCGCAGCGCTCGACGGCGTCGACCTGCACCTGCCCGAGCGGGGCATGACGGCAGTCGTTGGGCCGAGCGGCAGCGGCAAATCTTCGCTCCTCCACATCATCGGCGCCATGGACCGGCCGACGGCCGGGACTGTCTCGGTCGCCGGACGAGACCTCAACAGTCTGCCCGAGGCCGGACTCACTCCATTCCGGCGCAGCACCATTGGATTCGTGTTCCAGAGCTTCAATCTCGTGCCGAATCTCTCGGCCATCGAAAACGTGATGCTGCCCCTCGAATTCGCCGGCATTCCGGCGGGGGAGCGGCGCGAGCGTGCCCTCGCTCTCCTCGCGCGCGTCGGCCTCGCCGAGCGCGTGTCGCATCGGCCGGGCGAGCTTTCCGGCGGTGAGCAGCAGCGCGTCGCCATTGCCCGAGCGCTGGCAAACGACCCGCGCCTGATCTTAGCCGACGAGCCGACAGGAAACCTCGATTCGAAGACCGGCGAAATGATCTTTGCGCTGCTCAAGGAGATTGCGGCGGACAGGACGGTGATCGTCGTCACCCACGCCGAAGCTCTGGCGGCTGACGCCAATCGAATCCTGAGAATACGAGACGGAAGGCTCGATATGGCGGCGTAGTGCCCGCGGCAACGGCAACACGGGCCGCGAAACTGGGCCATCATCGAAGGACTCCTCGCCTCTCGGCCTCAACAAGAGAGTGCGTAGTGCGGTATCAGCCACGTTGTGCGCCCTTCCACAACGTCTCGATGATCGGGCAGTCGGGTGTGACGCCCCGGTCGCATGAAGCGACCATGTCCTTGAGTACGCGTTCCATTCGGCGCAGATCAGCGA
>SBBV01000275.1 GCA_005240015.1 Candidatus Odyssella thessalonicensis
CCGACGCCGACAGTGGCCGCGATCTCCGCATCGCCGGGCGAGGGAGCCGCTTCGGCGCGCCGATCTCGGCATAGGCCATCACGAGGCCCAGATTCTTGATCGGCGCGCCGAAGCGGCTCCCTCGCCCGGCGATGCGGAGATCGCACAGCGCCGCGATCTCCATCCCGCCGCCGACGCAGATGCCCTGGATCGCGGCCACTGTCGGCGTCGGGCAGTCGCGCAGGGCGCCGAGCGCCCTATGCATGAGCTTGCCGTATTGCTTCGCCTGTGCCGGGTTCGAGCGCTCGGTCTCGAACTCGGAGATATCGTTGCCGGGCGAGAAGGCCCTGTCGCCGGCGCCGCGCAGCACGATGCAGCGCACGCCGTCGTCGGCCGCGAGCGCCGCCAGGCGTTCGCCCAAGAGGCGCCACATCGGCTTGGTAAGCGCGTTGAGCTTTTCCGGCCGGTTGAGCACGAGCGTCGCAATGGCGCCCTCGCGCTCGACGAGAATGGGCTCGGCCAAGGCCGTGCCTCCGCTAGCGATAGAAAAGGTGGACGAGGCTCATCGGGATGTCGGGAACATAGGTGACGACGAGCAGCACGACCAGCAGCACATAGATGAAGTTCAGGTTGACCCTAGTCACCTCCCACACATTCGCCTTGGCGATGGAGCAGGCGACCATGAGCACGCTCGCCACCGGCGGCGTCTGCTGGCCGATGCCGAGATTGATCGTGACGATGAGGCCGAAATGCACCGGATCGATGCCGACCGCGGTGACCAGCGGCATCACCACCGGCACCACGAGGATGATCGCCGCCGCCGAGTGCAGGAAGAGGCCGAGGATCAGGAAGAAGACGTTGAGGATCGCGAGCACGAGGTATTTGTCGCGCGTGATCGAGAGGATGCCCTCCGCCATCTGCTGTGGCACCTTCTGCTCGGTGAGGTAGACGCCGACCAGCGCCGACGAGGCGACGAGCAGCATGACGACGGCCGTGTGCGAGGCGCCCTCGATCGCGGACTTGACCAGCTCGCCCCATTGGACGTCGCGATAGATGAAGGTGCCGATGACGAACGCGGCCACGACCGCCGTGCCGGCGCCTTCGGTGGCGGTGACGAAACCGCCGAAGATCGAGCCCAGGATGATCACGGGCAGGAACAGCGCCCAGAACGCCTCGCGGAATGCGCGGCCGAGCTTTGCCCAGGCGAACACCTCCTCGACCGGCCATTTGTTGCGGCGCGCGATCCAGTAGGCCATCCCCATCAGCCCGAAGCCGCCGAGCACGCCGGGGATGATTCCGGCCACGAACAGCTGCACGATCGAGGCGTTCGCCATCGCACCGTAGATGATCATCGGGATCGAGGGCGGAATGATGATGGCGAGCGTCGCCGCCGAGGAGCACACGGCGGCCGCGAAGGCCTTGGGATAACCGCGCTTCTTCATCGCCGGGATCAGGATCGAGCCGGTGGCGGCCACGTCGGCCACGGCCGAGCCGGAGATCTCGGCGTAGAACATGTTGACGCCGACCGTGACGATGGCGAGCGCGCCGCGGATGAAGCCCACCAGCGCGAGGCAGAGGGCGATGAGCCGCCGCGAGATCGACGACGCGTTCATGATCGCGCCGGCGAAGATGAACAGCGGAATCGCGAGCAGCGGGAAGTTCGTGGCGCCCTCGTACATGACCAGCGCCAAGTTCGGCAGGATGGAGGCGCCCTGGGTGATGAGCATGGCGCCGACCGCGACAATGCCGAGCCCGATCGCAATCGGAACGTTGATTGCCGTCAGTGCGATGAGGATGAGCAGGAGAAGCAGGATGATCATTCCAGCTTCTCCTTGGGCTCCTCGCCGACGTCCTTCTTGCCGAGCACGCCGGCGCGCGCCTGCGCGAGATATTCGGGCAGGCTCGCGAGCTGTGCCAGGATGAAGAGCACCGCGCCGATCGGAATGATCGCGTGCGTCAGCTGGAGCGGCACCCAGGGCAGGCTCACGAGGCCGTCGCCCTCGAGCACGCGCAGTACGCGCATGCCCATCCAGCCGAGCAGCACGAAGAACGCGATCACGAGGACTTCGCCGAGGAACACTGCCGTTATGCGCATCTTGCGCGGCATCACGTTGATGAGGCCCTCGAAGCCGATATGGCCGCGCTTCAGTGCGGCATAGGCGGCGCCGAAATAGGTGATCCAGCAGAGCAGGATCGCCGCGATCTCGTCGTACCACGAGGGCGAGCGCCCGATCGTGCGCATGATCACCGCGTAGACGACGATCAGCGTGATCGCGAACATCAGCACGAGCAGGATGATTTGCAGCAGTCGGTCGAGCGCCTTGCGCCCGGCTGCCAGCGCGGCCATCGCGTCTTCGTTTCCCTTGTTGAGCGCAGGCAAGAAAAAGGCCCTCCGCCGGATGGCGGAGGGCCGAAACGGGTCAGCTGCCCGAAGCGAGCGCCAGCGCCTTGTCGATCATCTCCTTGGCGCGCGGCACCGCCTTCGAGAACTCCTCGTAGATCGCCTTGCTCGCCGCCACGAACGCGGCGCGGTCGGGCTCGTTCACCTGCATGCCGGCGGCCTTCAACTTGCCGAGCAGCTCGTTGTCGAACTTCGCCGCCTGCTCGTAGACATAAGCCTGCGTCTCCTTGGCGATCGCCTGGATCGCGTCGCGCTGGTCCTTCGGCATCTTGTCCCACTTGTCCTTGCCGACCAGCACGTAGGCCGGCGTATAGACGTGGCTCGTCATCGAGAGGTACTTCTGCACCTCCTGGAACTTGGCGCTGTAGATCTGGATCAGCGGGTTCTCCTGCGCGTCCATGACGCCGGTCTTGAGCGCGGTGAACACCTCGGAGAACGCCATCGGCGAGGGATTGGCGCCGTAGGCCTTGAACATCTTGACGCGCCACTGGCCGCCCGGGACGCGCAGCTTCATGCCCGCCAAGTCCTCGGGCTTCACGATCGGCTTCTTGTTATTGGTGATGTGGCGGAAGCCGTTCTCCCACACCGCGAGGATGTAATAGCCCTTGGCCTCGGCGGCCGGCGCGAGCCACGTCCACACGATCTCCTTCTCGACCTTCTTCATGTGGTCGCGGTTCTTGATGAGATACGGCATCTCGAAGAGGCCGTACTCGGCTGTCACGCTCGACATCACCGTCGAGGGCAGCGCGAAGTCGACCGTGCCGAGCTTCAGCTTCTTGACGAGATCCTCGTCCTTGCCGAGCTGCGACGAGCCGAAGGCCGAAACCTTCACCTTGCCGGCCATCTTGGCGTTGATGCGCTTCGCGAACTCGTTCGCCGAAAGCTCGAACAGCGAGCCCGGCTCGCCCACATGCCCGAACTTCAATTCGGTCTCCGCCAGCGCGGGCGTCGCCAGCGCGGAGGCCAGCACGGCGGTCAGCAACCACTTAGCCTTCATGTCTTCCTCCCGTCGTTGCGGTTATCGATCGATGCCGCACCCTAGCGGCGTGCGGCCATCTTCTTCGGTTCGGCACTTTGCCTGGCCCCGGCAAGATAATCGAGCGCCGCCTGCACGCCGCCCTTCTTGTGCGGCACGCCGGCGAGCGCCAGGCCCATCTCGATGCCGGCAAGCGTGCCCGCCAGCATGAGGTCGTTGAAATCGCCCAGGTGCCCGATGCGGAACACCTTGCCCGCGACCTTGGAGAGGCCGTTGCCGAGCGACATGTTGAAATTCTCGAGTACGACCTTGCGGAACGCATCGGCATCGTGGCCCGCCGGCATCAAGACGGCGGTGAGCGAGCTGGAATAGTGGTTGGGGTCGACGCAAAGCAGCTCGAGGCCCCAGGCGCGCACCGCGCGCCGCGTCGCCTCGCCGTGGCGCGCGTGGCGCGCGAACACGGCCTCGAGCCCCATTTCCTCGAGCATCGTGATCGCCTCGGCGAGGCCAAAGAGGAGGTTGGTCGCGGGTGTATAGGGGAAGAAGCCGGCCGCGTTCGGCCCCGACATCTCCTCCCACGACCAGTAGGAGCGCGGCAGCCTCGCGGTCTTGCTCGCGGCCAGCGCCTTTTCGCTCGTGGCGTTGAAGGCGAGGCCCGGCGGGAGCATGAGGCCCTTCTGCGAGCCGCCGACCGTAACGTCAACGCCCCATTCGTCGTGGCGGTAGTCGATCGAAGCCAGCGACGAGATCGTGTCGACCATGAAGAGCGCCGGGTGCCGGGCCGCATCGATCGCCTTGCGCACCGCGGCGATCGGCGAGACGCAGCCGGTCGAGGTCTCGTTGTGGACGACGCAGACGGCCTTGATCGCGTGGTCCTTGTCGCCCCTGAGCCTGGCTTCGATCTGCGCCGCATCGGCGCCGCGCCGCCAATCGCTGGCGAGGAATTCGGGCTGAAGCCCCAGCTTCACCGCGATGTTCTTCCAGAGCGTCGCGAAATGCCCGGTTTCGTACATGAGGACGCGGTCGCCGGGCGACAGCGTGTTGACGAGCGCCGCTTCCCAGGCGCCGGTGCCCGACGACGGGTAGATGAACACCGGCCCCCTGCAGCGGAACACCCACTGCATGCCGGCGAGCACGCGCTTGCCGAGCTTCGCGAACGCCGGCCCGCGATGGTCGATCGTCGGGTGATCGATCGCGCGCAGGATCCGGTCGGGCACGTTGGTCGGTCCCGGTATCTGCAGGAAGTGCCGCCCGTCCGCGCCGCTGCCGCTCATGCCCGAACTCCGCTGCCTATCTGTATACAACAGGCAGGGATGGGCACAGTCAATTCGGCTTTTTCGCTACAAGGTCATGATTTTGCGCCATTCCGGCGCGGCCAATTCTCTTGCCGGCCCGGTTCGTTTGCATACAATCCTTCGCATGGACGTCCCCACGCAGACTGCGGCCACACGCCGGGCGCTGCATGCCGCGGTGCTGACGCGCCTGCGCGACATGATCGTGGAGGGCGAGCTGGCGCCGGGTGCCAGGCTCAACGAGCGCGTCCTCTGCGAGAAGCTCGCGGTCTCGCGCACGCCGCTGCGCGAGGCGATGAAGATGCTGGCGGCCGAGGGCCTGCTCGTGCTGCTGCCCAACCGCGGCGCGGTCGTACCCGAGCTCTCGGCCGACGACATCCGCCACACCTTCGAGCTGATGGCGGCGCTCGAAGCCGCCAACGGCGAGCTTGCCTGCCAGCGCATCACGCCCGAGGAGCTCGACGAGATTCGCGCGCTGCACTACGAGATGCTGGCCTGCTACGCGCGGCGCGATCTTCCCGGCTACTACAAGCGCAACGCCGCGATCCACAATCTCATCAACCTCGCCGCGCGCAACCCGGCGCTGACGCAGACCTACCGCACGATCAACGCGCGCATCCAGGCGCTGCGCTTCCGCTCCAATTTCAACCGCGAGAAGTGGGAGGCCGCGGTCGAGGAGCACGAGGCGATGATCGATGCGCTGGCCAAGCGCGACGGCGCGCGCATGCGCCAGATCCTGACGCAGCACCTCCGCCACAAATGCGACGCCGTGCTCGCCGAACTTGCTCCGCCGGTGCAGCAGAGCACGGCGGCCAAGCCGTGAACGCGCCCGAGCCCAGCCCGGCGGCGGCGCCCGCGATCCGGCGCAACGCCGCCCCCGGCGATCACGCGCTGGCCGAGCGCCTCAGGCGCGCCATCGCGGGCGAAGTGCTGTTCGACGCCGGCACGCGCGGGCGCTACAGCACCGATGCCTCGATCTATCAGATCGAGCCGATCGGCGTCGTGGTGCCGAAGAGCGACGAGGATGTGCGCGCGGCGCTCGCCATCGCGCGCGAAGAGCGGATTCCCGTGCTGCCGCGCGGCGCCGGCACCTCGCAATGCGGGCAGACGGTCGGCGCCGCGCTCGTCATCGACGGCAGCAAGTTCCTCAACAAGGTCGTTGCCTTTGACAAGGAGGCGCGCACGGTCACGGTCGAGCCCGGCATCGTGCTCGATCAGCTGAATGCCTGGCTCAAGCCGCACGGGCTTTGGTTCCCGGTCGACGTCTCGACCTCGGCGCAGGCCACGATCGGCGGCATGGCCGGCAACAACTCGTGCGGCGCGCGCTCGATCGAATACGGCAACATGGTGCACAACGTGCTCGGTGTCGACGCGATCCTCGCCGACGGCGCCGACGCGCATTTCGGCCCGCTCAAGGATGCGAAGAAGAGCAACGTGCTGGCGCCGATCGCAGCGCGGATCGAGGCGATTGCGCTGCGCGAGCGGGCCGAGATCGAGCGCATGTACCCCAAGGTCATGCGCCGGGTCGGCGGCTACAATCTCGACATCTTCCATCCGCAGAGCGAGCGCCCCTACACGGCCGACGGCTCGGTCAACCTCGCGCATCTCCTCGTCGGCTCCGAGGGCACGCTCGCTTATTCGCGCCAGATCACGCTCAAGCTTGCATCGCTGCCGAGGCACAAGGTGCTCGGCGTCGTGAACTTCCCCTCGTTCTATCGCGCGATGGAGCTGACGCAGCACATCGTCAAGCTGGCACCCACGGCGGTGGAGCTCGTCGACCGCACGATGATCGACCTCGCGCGCGAGAACCCGGCGTTCCGGCCCATCGTCGACGCGGCGCTGATCGGCAAGCCCGCGGCGCTGCTGCTGACCGAGTTCGCCGGCGAGGATCGCGCGGAGCAGCTCGCGCGCCTGAAGCAGCTTGTCGAGCTCATGAGCGATTTGGGGCTGCCCGGCAGCGTGGTCGAAATGACGGAGCCGGACCCGCAGCGCGATCTCTGGGAGGTGCGGAAGGCCGGGCTCAACATCATGATGTCGATGAAGGGCGACGGGAAACCGGTGAGCTTCATCGAGGATTGCGCGGTGCCGCTCGAGCACTTGGCCGACTACACGCAGCGGCTCACCGACGTGTTCACGAAGCACGGCACGCGCGGCACGTGGTACGCGCATGCCTCGGTCGGTACCCTGCATGTGCGCCCGATCCTCGACATGCGCCGCGACGGAGCCGCCAAGATGCGCACGATCGCCGAGGAGGCGGCGGCGATGGTGCGCCAGTACAAGGGCGCCTATTCGGGCGAGCACGGCGACGGGCTCGTGCGCTCGGAATGGGTGGCGTGGCAGTTCGGGCCCAAGCTCGCGCGCGCGTTCGAGGAGGTGAAGGCGGCGCTCGACCCCGACGGGCGCATGAACCCGGGCAAGATCGTGCGCCCGCCCCGGATGGACGACCGGTCGCTGTTCCGGTTCAAGCCCAACTATGCGACGCCGCCGATCACGACCGGCCTCGACTGGTCGGAATGGGCGACGCGCGAGAACCGCAACGGCTTCGCCGCGGCGGTCGAGATGTGCAACAACAACGGGCACTGCCGGAAGTTCGACGCCGGCACGATGTGTCCCTCGTTCCGCGTCACGCGCGACGAAGTGCATCTCACGCGCGGCCGCGCCAACACGCTCCGGCTCGCGCTCTCGGGCCAGCTCGGGCCGGAGGCGCTGTCGTCCGAGGCGGTCGCCGACGCGCTCGATCTCTGCGTCTCCTGCAAGGGCTGCAAGCGCGAATGCCCGACCGGCGTCGACATGGCGCGCATGAAGATCGAGGTCCTGCATCAGCGCGTGCAGCGCGAGCGGCCTCGCCGCTTCGACAGGCTCGTCGCTTATCTGCCGCGCTACGCGCCGCGCGCGGCGAAGCTCGCCTGGCTGTTCAATCTTCGCGACCGCGTTCCGGGCGGGCGCGCGCTCGGCGAGAAGCTCTTCGGCCTCGCCGCCCAGCGCAGCCTGCCGCGCTGGCGCCGCGATTCGTTCTTCGCGGCGGGCGAGGACGCGCGCCGCGCGCCGCTATGCGATGAATCGGCGCGCGACGTGGCGCTGTTCGTCGATACGTTCAACAACTACTTCGAGCCCGAGAACGCCCGCGCCGCGGTGAGGGTGCTCGAAGCGGCAGGCTATCGAGTGAGCCCGGTGACCGCAGCGGACGGCGCGCGGCCGCTCTGCTGCGGGCGCACGTTCCTCGCCGGCGGCCTCGTCGACGAGGCGAAGGCGGAGGCGCGGCGCACGCTCGCGGCACTCGCGCCGTTGGCCTCGCGGGGCGTGCCGATCGTGGGCCTCGAACCCTCCTGCCTCTTCTCGTTCCGCGACGAGTATCAAGTACTCGGCCTCGGCGACGGCGCCAAGGCGCTGGCGCCGCACAGCTTCATGTTCGAGGAATTCCTCGCGCGCGAGCACGCCGCCGGCCGCCTCGCGCTGAAGCTGAAGCCGCTCGCCCACAAGCGCGCCATGCTGCACGGCCATTGCCATCAGAAGGCGTTCGATGCGGTGCGCCCGATCCAGAGGGTGCTGGCGCTCATCCCCGAGCTCAAGGTCGAGCTCGTGGAATCGAGCTGCTGCGGCGTGGCCGGCGCGTTCGGCTATGCGGCACGCCACCACGCGGTTTCGATGGCGATGGGCGAGCTTTCGCTGCTGCCCGCGGTGCGCAAGGCCGGCGACGCGCTGATCGTCGCCGACGGCACCTCCTGCCGCCACCAAATCAGGGACGGCGCCCAGCGCGAAGCGCTGCACGTCGCGCGCGTGCTGGCGGACGCGCTGAACGACTAAGGATCCTCGCGGCGGGTGTCCGGCTATGCCTGCCTAGGCCGGATGACTGAAGCTGGCGGACCGCGCCTCTTTCATGAGCTTGCGGAAGGCATCGCCGGCGACATGCACGAGGGTCGCATGGTCGCCGCCCTCGAAGTAGACCTCGGGAGCGTTGGCGAGGCTTTCGTCGACGACGACGGGCACGCCGTAGGCCGCGCCGATGGGCGGGACGGCGCCGAGGTCGCAATCGTCGAACAGTTTCGCGATCTCGTTCTCGGAGGCGAGCCCGAGGCGTTTGCCCACCACGTCCTGCAGCGCGTCGAGCGCGACGCGGTGGCTGCTCGGGACGACGGCAAGCGTGTAGCCGAGCTCGTGATGCACGACGACCGACTTGGCGACCAGCCGGCCCGGGACATGGGCCGCCTGCGCGGTTCGGCTGCTCGTTGTCGTGCGGGGATGCGGGATCAGGTCGTAGCTCGTTCCCTGACCGTCGAGATAGTTCCGGAGTCGCGCCGCGATTGTCATGGTCAACTCCCGCTTGGTGCCCAAGCAAGTTGGAAGTCGAGAATCATCCGCCCCCCGCGGCGACGCCTGTCGATCGAGCCCGGAGCGGCGCAGGAGCGATGCCTGCGGAGGCGGGGCGGGTCCGAAACGCGCCTCTCACGAGGAAGTTCCCTGCTTAGGTGCCCTTCCACTTGATGGAACACCCGATGCTCGGCACCTGCTGGCGCGGGCCCTTCCCCGTGGCCGCGATCAGCTGCATCGCTTCCACCAGCTCGCGTTTGGTACCGGGCGCGGCCGGGCCTTTGGCGGCCGAATCGAGGCGGCCGCGATACTGCAGCTCGAGCGCCGCGTTGAAGCCGAAGAAGTCGGGCGTGCACTGGGCGCCGTAGAGGCGTCCGGTCTCCTGCGTCTCGTCGATCGCGTAGGGAAACGTGAAGCGGTGCTGCGCCGCGAACGCCTTCATGTTGTCGAAGGAATCGGTGGGATAGGCGGCGACATCGTTGGGCATGATGGCGATGGCGCCGATGCCCTGCGCTTTGAGCTCGCCAAGATCGCGCACGATGCGGTCGATCGTGGCGCGCACATAGGGGCAGTGGTTGCAGATGAAGACGACGATCGTGCCCTTCTCGCCCTTCACGTCGGCGAGCGCGTAGCTCTTCCCATCGGTCGCCTTCAGGCGGAAATCGCGCGCCTTCCAGCCGAAATCGCAGACTTTCGATTCCGCCGCCATGCTCGCGCTCCCTTCGCCGTCTCGGAACCAACCTCATATCGACATGGGGCGGGAAAAGAGAAAGTGAACAGGGAGGCAGGGAGGCAGGGAGGCGAGGAGAAGAACGTAAGATTCACCACCAAGACACCAAGACACGAAGAAGTAAAAGGTTGCGCGCCAAGAGACGCGCGGAAGAACGACATGCGTTCCTTTGCGCCGCCCTTCGCGGCGCAATCACTTTCTTGGTGCCTTGGTGCCTTCGTGTCTTGGTGGTTGGCCTTCCTTGCTTCTCCCCGGCTCCCCGCCTCCCTCTTCTCCTTCCTCCACCACCCAGAACGGCGGCCAGGCGTCGAGCTCGAGACCGAGCGCATCGCCGACCGAGAGCTCATAGCGCGACGCGCCGGGTGGAAGCGGCTCGAGCCTCCATTCGCGGCCGTCGATCGCGGCGCGGTAGCCGTCGCCGTTGCGTGTCCATGCGAGCGGCGCATAGGCGAAGCTCGTGCCGAGCGGCGCGCTCGCGGCCCCAATCTCGAATCCCGGAAACGGCGCGAAGCTGTGCAGGAGGTTCCACTGGTTGCGGAGGTCGCGGCGATTGAGCGTGGCGTGCGCGGGGCAGTCGCAATATTCCTCGGCCGGGTCGGGGCAGCGCGCGATCAGGAACGCGATGAGGTCGACCGCCGCGGCAGGCAGGCGATAGCAGACGCGCTCGGCATCGCCGCCACGCAGCCTCGCGCGCCGCGCCGCCTCGGCAACGCCGACCGCCTTGAAGCCGCAGCCGCAGGCGAGGATCTCGAGCGCGATCTCGTCCGAGCGGCGGTCGCCCGGCAGCACGATGCGCCGGGCGACTCCGGCCACGCCTGCGCGGCCGCAATCGGGACAGAGCTTCATGCCTCAGAGCGCCGCCAGCGCTTCGACCATGCGCCGCCGCTCCGGCTCGTAGGGCAGGCGCCCCTCGCCGGCGCCGAGCATGTCGGCGGCGTGGTCGGGGTCGCCGGTGCCCGGGATCACGCAGGTACACGCGTCATGGCCGAGAAGGTACTTGAGGAAGAACTGCGCCCAGGTGGCGGCGCCGAATTCATGCGCCCAACCCGGCACCGGCCGGCCGCGCACGGCGCGGAAGAGCCGGCCGGCTCCGAACGGCACGTTGGCGATCACCGCGACGCCCTTCTCCTTGCAGAGCGGCAGGAGGCGCTGCTCGGCCGCGCGCTCGGCGATCGAGTAGGGGACCTGCAGGAAATCGAGCTTCTCGCGCTGGAGCACGGCCTCGAGATCGGCGAACGCGCCGGTCGTGTAGTGCGTGATGCCGATGTAGCGGAGCGTCCCCGCCGCCTGCCATTCGCGCAAGGTCGGCAGATGCGTGCGCCAGTCGACGAGGTTGTGGATCTGCATCAGCGCGATGCGCGCGACGCCGAAGAAGGCCAGCGAATCGCGCATCTGCCGGATGCCGGCTTCCCGTCCGCTGGTCCACACCTTGGTCATGATGAACGCGTCGCACTGCCGGCCGAGCGCGGCCAGCGCCTCTCCCGCGCGCGCCTCGGCGCGGCCGTACATGGGTGAGCTGTCGACGATGCTGCCGCCGGCGCCGAACAAGCGGCGCAGCACCTCGGCGAGGCGCGCACGCGTCTCGGCTCCGTCGGCGAGGTCGAAGCCTTTATAGGTGCCAATACCGATGGCGGGCAGCATCTCGCCCGTCGCCGGAATGGGTTTGGCGAGCATCACCGGCGGATCCCCCGCGAAAATTTTGCGATTATGCCTTTCGGCGTAAACGCCGGCCAAGATTCGAACATATTAGTAGGGATTGGTGAGGTTCGCGACATCGGGTCGCGAAAGGGGCCCGCGCCACCGGGGGCGCGGATCGGGGAGGATTTCATGAACCGCATTGCTCTGGCTGTGTCCCTGCTCGCGCTGGGGACCGGCGCAGCCACGTCTTCTTTCGCTTATCCGGGCAACGAACACATGGCGCCGCCCTCGCTGCAGCAGCCCTATCCGCCTTACGGACAACACCAGCCCTACGGGTACCCGCAACCTTACGGCCAGCCGCAGCCCTACGGGCAGCAGCAGCCCTTCGGCCATCCGCCGCGCGGCGATGGCTATCCGCCCGTATACGGCCCCTACGGCGGAACCTATGGCGGCCCCCACGGCGCGCCCGGCGGATATCCGCCGCCGCACGCCGCACGCCCGCCGGCGCCGTTCCACATGCCGCATGCCAGCGCGCCCGATAACGCGGGCTCGATCGAGGCGGCGCGCCGCCTTTATACGGTCGCCGATACGGTGGCACTGCGCGGCGTATCGCTATGCGAAGGGAATACGCGCCCGCACACCGGCATGCGCACGTGGAGCAGCGACAATCTGGGTCCGCAAGCGCCCCAGTCGGCACGACAGGGCGCGGACAACAGCGTCACCGTCTTCACCGTCGTGCGCGACGGCCCGGCCGCGCGCGCCGGCTTGAAAGTCGGCGACAAGATCACGGCCATCAACGGCGAGTCGATCCCGGCGATGGCCGGGGCCATGAGCATCTATCGCACCAAGATCGATGCGGCGCTGGCGCAGCGCGGCGCGATCTCGATCGGCTACACGCGCGACGGCGAGCGCGGCGTCGCGCGCCTCGTGCCGGCGCCGGCCTGCAACTACCGCGTCGTGTTCTCGAACTCGCCCATGCTCAACGCGGCCACCGACGGGCAGAGCGTCACCGTCATGCGCGGCCTCGTCAACCTGCTCGCGCGTGACGACGAGCTGGCGCTCGTGGTCGGCCACGAGATCGGCCACAACGTGCTCGGCCACTTCGCCCGCGGCCGCGCGCTCGGCCACCAGCAGGGCCCGTTCAATCCCGGCGCGCAATCCTCGATGCGTCAGTTCGAGAAGGAGGCGGACTACATCGGCCTCTATTTCGTTGCGCTCGCCGGCTACAACATGGAGACCGCGATCGAGTCCTCGCACCGCATGGCGGCCGCCATGCCGATGAGCGACCGCGGCACCTCGACCCATCCGAGCCAGGCCGAGCGCCACGCCGTGCTGCAGGCGGCGCTGCGCGAGATCCGCGCCAAGCGCGCGCAAGGGCAGCCGCTCAAGCCCAATCTGCGCACCGGCAGCTCGGCCGCGAACATCGCGCCGGGCTATCGCAGCGATTACGGGTCGCGCCTGCCGATCCAGTGAGTGTTTTCCTCCCCCGCACAGCGGGTCGCACAGCGGGGGAGATGCGGGCGAAGCCCGCGGCGGGGGCCAGTCGAATGCGTGAATTCTTTTGCCGTCGGACTCGCCCCCACCCGGCCTCCCCCGCTGCGCGGGGGAGGGGCGGGAATCACCACGCGCGCTCGAGAATCTCCATCACGTCGTCGGGCCCGGCGATGCGGCGCGGGTTGGTGCGCACCCACACATTGCTCATCGCGAGGGCGGCGATCGTCGGCAGCGCCTCGCGCGCAACGCCGGCCTCGCTGAGCCGCTGCGGCTGACCGAGCGAGC
>SBBV01000580.1 GCA_005240015.1 Candidatus Odyssella thessalonicensis
GATCTGCTGGATCGGCCTCGGCGACCGCGACCGCGTCGGTCTCGCGTTCAACGAGATGGTGAAGAAGGGCGAGTTGAACGCGCCCATCGTGATCGGCCGCGACCACATGGATTCGGGCTCGGTCGCGAGCCCCAACCGCGAGACCGAGGGCATGCTCGACGGCACCGACGCGGTGGCCGACTGGCCGCTGTTGAACGCGCTGCTCAACACCGCCTCCGGCGCCACCTGGGTCAGCATCCACCATGGCGGCGGCGTCGGCATCGGCTTCTCGCAGCATGCCGGCATGGTCGTGGTCGCCGATGGCACCGACGCGGCGGCCAAGCGCTTGGCGCGCGTGCTCTACAACGACCCCGGCTCGGGCGTGATGCGCCACGCCGATGCCGGCTACGACATCGCGATCGACACCGCGAAGGCGAAGGGGCTGCGGCTGCCGTTTCTGGGTTAGACGCCGGCCCTCACTTCCCATTCGCCGCCAAGGGGCGTCGAATGGGCCCCTTCTCTCCCGCTACGCGGGAGAGAGCGGCATGAGACGCGCGCTTATCCTTCTCTCTCCCACGAAGTGGGAGAGAAGGGGCCCGCCGCCGCGCTCTTCGCGCGGCGGTGGGAAGTGAGGGGCGGCGCCGCTTTCGAGATTCTCACTTTGTGGGAAGGCGGTTTGCTTGACTAACCCCGCCGCCCCGGCATTATCGCGCGAGAAATTCGGCCGCTGAGGCAAGGGCGCGGCGGCATCATCAAGATAAGGCAAGGGAGGAGAATCACCATGAACCGCACGACATTGGCGCTGTCCGCGGCCGGACTGGCGCTGGCCGTCGCCGCGCCGGCCGCCGCGCAGGAGGTCAATCTCAAGCTCGCGCATTTCGTGATCCCGCAGCACCCCTATTCCAAGCTGCTGCAGGAATGGGTCGATCTCGTTGCCAAGAAGTCCGCGAACAAGATCAAGATCACGATCTTCCCGAACCAGCAAATGGGCCCTGGCCCACGCTATGCCGATCTCGCGCGCAGCGGCCAGGCCGACATCACCTGGTTCGTGCACGGCTTCACGCCCGGCCGCTTCCCGCTCACCGACATCTCGAACGTGCCCTATCTCTTCGGCAGCGGCGAGATCGGCTCCAAGGTGCTGAACGAGCCGGCCGTGCGCGCCTATCTGGACAAGGAGCACCAGGGCTTGAAGCCGCTCCAGATCTACACGCACCAGCCGGGCCAGATAAACATGGCGAAGACGCCGATCAGGAAGGCCGAGGACCTGAAGGGCCTGCGCATCCGGTTCGCGTCGCCGGTGGTGCGCGACTTCATCTCGGAGCTGGGCGGCACGCCGGTCGGCATCCCCTCGCCCGAGATCGTCGAGAACATGCAGAAAGGCACGCTCGACGGCGCCTTCATCGACTATGGCGGCGCCGGCATCGCGTTCCGCATGGGGCCGGTCACCAAATACACCACCGAGATGTACTCCTACGTCGTGAGCTTCTGCACCTGCATGAACCAGCGTTCGTGGGAATCGCTCGGCGCCGCGAACCAGAAGCTGTTCCTCGACGCCTTCCAGGAGCTCGGCGGCAACGCCGAGCCCGGCAAGCGCTTCGACAGCATCGACGGGCCCGGCCGCGATGCGATGATCAAGGCGGGCACCGAGATCATCAAGCTCTCGCCCGAGGAGGACGCGAAATTCCGGAAGGCGGGCGCCGCGGTGACCGAGAAGGTGCTCGCCGATCTCGAGAAGAAGGGCCTGCCGGCGCGCGCCGTCCACAAGCTGATGGTCGAGCTCGCAGCCAAGCACGCGGCGACGTCGAAGAACTTCTGGAAGTAGCGAGAGCGCGTGTCCGACGCGGGGCCGGCGGAGGACGCGGCGCGTCCGGGGGACGCGGCGCGCGATCTCTTTGCGACGGCGGCGAAGCCTTTTGCCTTCGCCGCCGTGCTGGCGCTCGCCTTCATGGTGCTCATCACCACGGCCGCCGTGCTCGCGCGTTGGCTGTTCCGCCAGGAGATCTTCGGCGTCGTCGACATGATGGAATTGGCGCTGGCCTTCGCGGTGTTCCTGGCGCTGCCCGGCGTGTTCCTGCGCGATGAGCAGGTGACGGTCGACCTCATCGATGGGCTGGGCTCGAAGCCACTCACCTTCGCGCTGCGCCTGATCGCATACGCTCTCGGCCTCGCCTTCATCGGCCTCACGCTCTCGCAGATGATCGCGCCGGCGCTCGAGAAGCTGCGCTCGCCCGAAACCACGATGACGCTGCAGATCCCGCGCTACTGGCACTGGCTGCCGCTGGTCGTCGGCTTCGCCGCGTCGGCCTTGGCCATCGTCGCCGTGGCCGTGCGCGCGGTGCGGCGCGGCGCCGGCTATCGTCCGCCCGCGAAGACGTCGCTGGACTGAAGCCTTGCAGCTCGACCCGCAGACCATCGGCCTGATCGCGATGGGTGCCCTGATCGCGCTCGTGCTGCTGCGCGTGCCGATCGGCGTGGCGCTCGGGGCGGTCGGCTTCCTCGGCTACGCCGCGGTCGACGGTTGGCGCCGCGCGCTGTTGGCGCTCGGCAACACGCCCTACGAGATGACCGAGAAGTACGCGCTCACCGTCGTCCCGCTGTTCATCCTGATGGGCGTGGTGGCGGCGCGCGCGGGGATGTCGCGCGAGCTTTACCGCGCGGCCAACGCGCTCTTCAGCGGCGTGCGCGGCGCCCTCGCCATGGGCACGATCGGCGCCTGCGCCGGTTTCGGCGCCATCTGCGGCTCGTCGCTCGCCACCACCGCCAC
>SBBV01000502.1 GCA_005240015.1 Candidatus Odyssella thessalonicensis
GATTGAGCCCGGCGACGGCGAGGCGCGGGTGCTCGACGCCGAAATCGCGCTTCAGCGCGGCCGCCGTGATCGTGCCGATGCGCACGATCTCGGCGGTGGAGAGCGACTTCGGAACCTCGGCGAGCGGACGGTGGATCGTCACCGGCACGACGCGCAGCTCGTCGGCGGCGAGCATCATGGCCGGCGGGGCCTCGAGCTCGGCCAGCGCCCCCAGGAACTCGGTGTGGCCGGGATGGGCGAAGCCGGCGTCGTAGAGCGGCTTCTTCTGGATGGGGGTTGGTGACGATGGCGGCCGCCTCGCCGGCGAGCGCCAGGCGCGCCGCGCGCTCGATCGCGCCGATCACGGCCGACGCAGTGGCCGCACTCGGCCGTCCCGGGACGGCCGGGGCGGGCAGCCGCAGCGCCAGCACGGGCAGGGCCTCGGCAAAGGTCGCGGCTGCCTCCTTGGCGGCGCCGATCGCGCGCACCGGGACCGCGAGGCCAAGCTCGGCGGCGAGGGCCTTGAGCCGGTCGGGATCGTCGACGGCGGCAAACACAGGAAGGCCATCGCCGCGTCTGAGCCAGGCCTTGAGCGCGATCTCCCCGCCGATGCCGGCGGGCTCGCCCATGGTCAACAGCAGCGGAGCGGAAGCGGCAAGGCCGTCAGACACGGATGTCGACGTAGGCGGAGCGCCGCAGCTCTTTGAGGAACCGTTCGGCGAAGGCGCCGACCTTCTGCCGCTGCAGCGCTTCGCGCACGTCCTTCTCGGCCGGCGGCTTGCCTGCGGGGTTGTCGGGGCAGCGCATGTAGACCGAGTAGGTCTTGAGCTCCAGGAACGGCCGGCTCACCTGGTTGACCTTGAGCGGGACGATGAGCGCGCGGATTTCCGCACGCTGCTCCTGCGGCACGATCTCGTCGACGACTTGGCCGCGGCCGCCGGCATCCGAGACGGACTTCACCAGCCCGGCGCAGTCCTTGGCTTCGGCCGCGATCTTGGCGAGGCGTTCTTGCACCGCTTTGGACTGCGCCGGTGTCGGGTTTTCGGGCAGGAACAGCGTCGCCTGCGCAACCGTGATGCCCTTCACGTCGGGATTGCGGCCGCCGAACGTGCGCCGGTCCGCCACGCGCAGGATGTAGTAGCCCCCGGCGCCGCGCACCGGGCCGGCGATCTGGCCGGTCTTCAGCGGCTTCACCGCGCGCTCGATCTCGGGCTCCATCTGGCCCTCGAAGAGGAAGCCCATGTCGCCGCCGGTGGCGGCCGTGCCGGTCTGCGAGAACTGGCGCGCGAGGATCTCGAAACTCGCGCCCGCGCGCAGCTGGGCCAGGATGAATTGCGCCGTCTGCAGCACCCGCGCCTGCTGCGCCGGGGTGTCGACCGGCAGGAAAATCTCCTGCACGCGGTACTGCAGCTTGTCTTTGTTCTGCTGCAGGCGCTTCAGCACCTCGGCCACTTCGACGTCGCTGACGCGAATCTGCGGCAGGATCTTCAGCTGAATGACCTTCTGCCACGCGATCGAGGCGCGGATCTGGTCCTCGAAGGTGCGCGGATCGATGTTGCGCGCGCGCAGCATCTTGGCGAGCCCGCCGCGCTCCATGCGATTGCGGCGCTCGATCTCCGCGAGCTGGTCCTGAAGCTCCTTTTCCGTAACCTCGAGCCGCTCGCGGGCCGCCTCCTGCAGCTGGAGGCGCTCGTTGATCATCGAGCGCAGCACCTCGTTGAGCAGGCGCTGGCGGGCCTCGCCGCCCTCCGGGAGCCGCGCCCCGAGCCCCATGAAGCGGACGCGCTGCTCGAGGTCGTAGAGCGTGATCGCGTCGCGGTTCACGATGGCGGCGATGCGCCGGTCGTCGCCGCGCTGCTGCGCGGCGGCGCCGTCCGAGAGGGTCGCGGCGGCAAATGCCACCGCGGACGCAGCAAAGAAGACCTTCAAAATCATAATGCCGGCCGTGGATCGGGCAACCTTCGGCTTATACAAGATGCACAAAACTGCGCCAACACCCGCGTGCGGGCCGAAGCCGGCGCGGTTCAGCAGTCGTTCGGTCGTTCCCTTCGGCGGGCGGAGGCCGGTCAACGGGCCACGCGCGCTTCGCCGAGGTACTTGAGCGCGATCGAGAGCAGGAAGCGCTGCGACGGCTTCGAGTCGGTCAGGAGATCGATCGTGCGGCTATAGGTAAAGGTGACGGTGCAGCACTCGTCCTGATAGCGGGCGCCGATGCTGAGCGCGAAGGGCTGCGGGCGTGTCGAGACGAGATCGAACGCGGCCGAGCCGCTGGCGCTCCAGCGCGGCGTGATCTGCGTCGCCACCGAGAAGCGCACCTGGCGGCGGCTCGCGAACTCGCTGTTGCCGACGCGGTCGCTCAGATGGATGTAGGTGGCGGTGGCGCGCAGCGCGGGCACGCCGCCGGCAACCGCCACCTCTTGTCGGCGGAACGAGAGGTCTTCGGAATCGAGCCGGAAGCGGTAAGTGAAGCTGAGATAGTCGCCGGGCATTACGCGGAAGCGCCCGACGATATCGGACAGGTCGCGGCGGATGCCGGAGTTCTCGGGAACGTTGTCGTCGCCGAACAGGCGGTAGCTCTGCCCGACGAAGAACTCCGCCTTGCCCCCGCGGTTGCCAAAGAAGGAATTGGTAAGCCCGTAGACGACGCGGGCGCCGTCATCGATGCGGTCGCGGCCGGGAAAGCGGTTGTCCTCGAACAGGCTGAGATCGTCGAGCTCGATATCCAGGCTGTCCTCGTTGGGGATGCGCCAGGTGTTGACGCCGGATGGCATCGCGATGAAGGCGACGCGCGGCTCGATCACGTGGCGGACATTGCCGAGCTCGCGCGCGAACGGGTAGCGCCAATCGACCTTGACCTGCGGGTAGATGCGGCCGACCGTGCCGCTGAAGCTCGCCAGGCCGCCGACCTCGTGCGCGTTGACCCAATAGAGGTCGGCATAAAGGCTGGCGCTCGCGACGACGAGCCAGCCTGCGGGATCGGTGTAGGGCACCTGCCAGCCGCCCTTCAGCGAGATCCGCCGCGATTCCGCGCCCTCGTTGCGACCAAGCGCCAGCAGCGATGCATCAAAGTTCCAGCGGCCCCAGTCGCGCACCGGGTCGCCGACGGCGCGGAACTCGGCCAGCGGGAGCACGAACGGGATGTGATCCTGCGCCTCGCCCTGGCGCAGCGTGCGGAAATGCATCATCCGCGCGCGGATGTAGTTGCGGTCGTAGAAGCCCTCGGCGAAGGCGCTCGAGGCCAACGTGTCGCCGCCGAAGATGTTGTAGCGGCGGAGATAGGTCTTGTCGGTGACGTAGCCGGCGTCGAAGCCGGTGCGCCAATGGCGGTCGATGTCGTAACGCAGGCGCCCGAACAGGTGGCCGCGGAACTCGTCGCCGGGCTGCCGCACCTCGTTTTCGTCGGTGCGGCGGACATAGGTGATGCTGCCGTTGGTGGCGAGCGCGCCGCCGACGAAGCGCTGGCGATACTCGCCGAACAGCGCCACGCGCTGGCGCGTCGTGAGCAGCGGCGTGACGGTCGCGTCCTTGTCCTTGTCGATGACGATGAAATAGGGGATGCGCAGCGTCTGCCCGAGCCGGCCTTCGGAGCCGAAGGTGGGCGTCAAGAAGCCGGTGCGGCGGCGGACGGTGGGATCGGGATGGCTGAAGAACGGCAGCCAGATCACCGGCACGCCGAAGAACTCGAGCGCCGCGCTGCGGTAGTAGATGTTCTGCTTGTCCTGATCGTGGATCACGCGGCGGGCACGGATCTGCCAGAGCGGCGCGCGCGTCGGATCCTCGGGGCAGAGCCGGCACGGCGAGAAGACGACGCGCGACATTTCGTTGCGCCGGCCGTCGACGCGGATCGCGCCGTTGGCCGCGAGCTTGCTGTCGTCCGGGAACAGCATGCGGAACTGCTCCATCACGCCGTCCTTCATGTCGCGCGTGAGCTCGGCGCGCGAAGCGAACACGGTGGGAGCGCCCGGCTCGGTCAAGGTCACGTTGCCGGTGGCGATCACGCGGTTGGCGCGCTGATCGAACACCACCTCGTCGGCGAGCACCACGCGGTCGCCCTGGAAGATGACGACGTTGCCGCGCGCGGTGACGGTGCCGCGCTCGCGGTCGTAGACGAGCTCGTTGGCGTTGATGACCACCGGGCGGCGGTCGGCCGCGGGCTGGCCGAGCGTGGTACGCATCGGCGGCGCCGTCGTCTCTGCCGCCACTTGGGACGCGCCGGCGAGGAGCGCCGCCGCCAGCGCCGCCGCCCACTTCGTTTTTCCCCTCAATCCCCCCTCCACGGCGGCTCCTATCCGTCTTCGACGTGGATCAGGACCGCGAGCCCGATCATGGAGCTGGCCAGCGCCGGCGCCCAGGCCGCGAGCACCGGCGGCAGGCGCGTCGAGTGGGCGAGCGCCAGCACGAGATCGGACAGGAAGAACAGCACGAAGCCGGTGGCGATGCCGCCGGCCACCGCATAGAGCACGCCGCGCAGGCGCGTGTGGCGCAGCGAGAAGATCGCCGCGATCAGGATCATCGCGCAGTAGAGCACCGGCTCGGCCAACAGCGAGTGCCAGTGCAGGCGGTGGCTCAACGCCGAGAAGCCGGTCGCCTCGAGCGAGCGGATGAAGCGCGGCAGCTCCCAGAACGAAACCGTGGACGGCGAGGAGAAGCTGTCCTGGATGCGCGCAACCGTGAGATCGGTCTTGAACGCGTATTCGGGCAGCGCGCGCACCGGCTTCTCGGGCTCGGCGAGCCGCGCGTTGGCCAGCTTCCAGCGGCCCGGCTCGAGCTTGGCGCTCTCGGCGTCGATGCGGCCGGCGAACTCGTCCTCGCCCTTGTAGAGCAGCACCATCACCTGGCGCAGCTCGAGCTCGTTGCGCCCCACCTTCGAGGAGATGGCATGGATGACCGACTGGCCGCCACCATCGACCTGGCGCAGCCAGACGCCGCTCGAGGTCGCCGCCATCAAGTTGGAGCGCATGCGCAGATAGCGGTTCTCGAGCTGCTCGTAATGCCCGGTCATGATCGCGCCGAGCGGATTGATCGCGGCGACCTTGACCGCGCCGAGCAGGATCGCCGCGCCTCGGGCAAGCAGGAGGCGACGTTCTCGATCGTGCTCGGCATGGCGTTCTACAAGCTGCCGCTCACGGCGCAGAAAACGCTGCCCTTCGCC
>SBBV01000161.1 GCA_005240015.1 Candidatus Odyssella thessalonicensis
GTCCTTTGACGAGCCTCACGCCGCGCTTCGCCCATTCGGCGGCCGGCTGGCGCACAGTCTCGGCGAGCTCGTAGGCGAAGGTCGGCGGCAGGCGCACCTCGACGCCGAACGGCGCGTTGCCCTTCCAGCCGCCCTTCACGAGGTGGTTGGCGGTGGAGGCGAACACGTCGGGCAGGCTCGTCCAGAGATCGCGCCGGCCGTTGCCGTCGAAGTCGACCGCGCGCGAGAGGAAGCCGCTCGGCATGAACTGGGTGTGGCCCATGGCCCCGGCCCAGGAGCCGACGAGGCGCTCCAGCGGGACCTCGCCGCTCTCGACCATGCGCAGCGCGGCGATGAGCTCGCTTTTCCAGAAGTCCTGGCGGCGGCCGGCATAGGCGAGCGTCGACAGCGACTCGATCACGTTGAAGCTGCCGAAATTGGCGCCGAAGCCCGACTCGATGCGCCAGATCGCGACGATGTATTCGGGCGGAACGCCGTAGCGCGCACGCACGCGGGCGAGCAGCACGCGGTGCTCGCGCAATTTCTGGCGCGCCTTCCGCAGCGCATCCTCGGTGACGACGCCGGCGATGTAGTCCCAGACCGGCTTCACGAATTCGGGCTGGTGGCTGTCGAGCTCGATCACGCGCGGGTTGAACTTCACCGCCGCGAACGCGCGGTCGAGCGTCGCCTGGCCGATGCCCTGCTGGCGGGCCTCGGCCTTGAAGCCGTCGATCCAGGCGCGGAAGCCGGCCTCGTCGGCGGCGCGCGCGCTCGTGAGCGAAAGGATGAGCGTCAGCAGCGCGGCGAGAACAGGGATCGGTCGCACGGCCGGCGTCATTCGGCGGCGGCCCGCGCCCGCGCCGGATTGCGGAAGGCCGCGAGCAGCTCAGCCTCGTCGCGCTTGGCGGCGGCGAGATTGGCCTCCTTCACGTGGCCGTAGCCGCGGATGCGCTCGGGAATGCGCGCGAGGGCGAGCGCCGCTGCGTGATTGGCCGGCGTGAGCTTTGTCGCGATGTCGCTGATCAGAGACTCGTACTCGGCGATGAGGCGGCGCTCGCCGCGCCGCTCGACAGTGTAGCCGAAGACATCGAGCTTCGTGCCGCGCAGGAAGCGCAGCCGCGCAAGCAGCTTGAACGCGCTGAACACCCACGCGCCGTAGCGGCGCTTCAAAAGCTTGCCAGTCGCGGGGTCGCGCCGCGCCAAGAGCGGCGGCGCGAGATGGAAGCGCAGCTTGAAATCGCCCTCGAACTGCTCGCTGAGCCGGCGCAAGAACGTCCCCTCCGTGTAGAGCCGCGCCACTTCGTATTCGTCCTTGTAGGCCATGAGCTTGAAGAAATTGTGAGCGGCCGCTTCGGCAAGGCCGCGGCAGCCCGGCGCCCGCTCGGCCTCCGCCCTGCGCATGCGCTCGACGAGCGCGCGATAGCGCGCCGCGTAGGCGGCGTTCTGGTAGCCGGTGAGGAATTCGGCGCGGCGCGTGACGATTTCTTCCAACGTCCTCGGGCGGGGATCGTGCTCGGGCGTCTTCGCCACGCGCTCGACCGCCGCGAGATCGTGCGCGGCGCGCCGGCCCCACTCGAACGCGCGGAGATTCATCTCGACCGCGGCGCCGTTGAGCTTGATCGCGTGCTCGATCGCCTCGCGCGAGAGCGGCACGAGGCCCTTCTGCCAGGCGAAGCCGGCCATGAACATGTTGGTCGCGATACTGTCGCCGAGCAGCGCGGTCGCGAGCTTCGTCGCCGGCGCGAAATCGGAATGCGCGGCATCAACCCGCGCCTCGATGCGCTTGCGCATCGCCGCCGCCTCGAACGGCTTGTCGAAGTTCTGCACGAACTCGCCGGTGCGCGTCTCCTCGAGGTTGACGACCGCGCGCGTCTCGGGCGCCAGCTTCGCCAGCGCATCGGGCATCGTCGTGGTGACGAGGTCGCAGGCCAGGAGCGCCTTGGCCGTGCCGCTCGCCATCTGCGGCGAATGCAGCGCCGCGTGCTCGCGCGCGAAGATGATCTGGCTCAGCACCGGGCCGTTCTTCTGCGAGAGGCCGACCACGTCGGAGACCGAGAACGGCCGGTGCTCGAGATGCGCGGCCATGCCGAGGATCGCGCCGATCGTGACGACGCCGGTGCCGCCGACGCCCGTGACGAGAATCGGCCAGGGCGCATCGAGCGCCGGCAGCGCCGGCTCGGGCAGCGGCGGCCACGCGGTGCCGTCGCCGCTCCCCTTGCGCTTCTTGAGCTGCCCGCCGACGACGGTGACGAAGCTCGGGCAGAAGCCCTTGATGCAGGAATAGTCCTTGTTGCAGTTGGACTGATCGATGCGCCGCTTGGTGCCGAACTCGGTCTCGACCGGCTGCACCGAGACGCAGTTGGAGACGCGGCCGCAATCGCCGCAGCCCTCGCACACGAGCTCGTTGATGACGATGCGCTCGGGCGGATCGTGGTAGGTGCCGCGCTTCCGCCGCCGGCGCTTCTCGGCCGCGCAGGTCTGGTCGTAGACCAGCACGGTCACGCCCGGAATCTCGCGCAGCTCGCGCTGCACGGCATCGAGCTCGTCGCGATGGCGCAAGGTGACGCCCGGCGCCCAGTGCGTGCCGATCGGATACTTGTCGATGTCGTCGGAGACCACGACGATGCGCGCGACGCCCTCGGCATGCACCTGATGCGTGATCAGCGGCACCGTAAGCGGACCGTCGACCGGCTGGCCGCCGGTCATCGCCACCGCGTCGTTGAACAGCAGCTTGAAGGTGATGTTGACGTTGGCCGCCACCGCCGCGCGGATGCCGAGGCTGCCCGAATGGTAGTAGGTGCCGTCGCCGACGTTCTGGAAGAGATGCGGCGAATCGGAGAACGGCGCGATGCCGATCCACTGCGCGCCCTCGCCGCCCATCTGGGTAAACGCCACCGCGCGGCCGGTCCAGATCGCCATCGAGTGGCAGCCGATGCCGGCCGCGGCGATGCTGCCTTCGGGCGTCACCGTGGAGGTGTTGTGCGGGCAGCCCGAGCAGAAGAACGGCGTGCGCACATGCACCGGCGCGAGATTGCCCTTGGGCCGGCGCGCCTCGATCGCGTCGCGGCGCTGGCGGAGCTCCGCCCTGTCGGCAAAGCGCAGCACGCGCTGGGCGACCGCGAGCGCCACCTGGTTCGGCTCGAGCTCGAGGCAGTCGGCGATGAAGTCCGCACCGGTCTCGTCGCGTTTGCCGATCACCCGCGGCCGCGCCGACGGGGCGCGGTCGTAGAGGATGGTCTTGATCTGGTCCTCGATGAAGCCGCGCTTCTCCTCGATGACGAGGATCTCCTCGAGGCCGTCGGCGAAGCGCACGATCGTCTCGGGCTCGAGCGGCCAGATCAGGCCGAGCTTCAAGACGCGGATGCCGAGTTCCTGGCAGGCGGCGGCATCGAGGCCGAGCTCGGCCAGCGCTTGTGTGAGATCGAGCCACGCCTTGCCGGAGGCGACGATGCCGAGCCGCGCCTTCCCGCCGCCGTGCACGATGCGGTCGATGCCGTTGGCGCGCGCGAAGGCGAGCGTCGCCGGGATCTTCACGTGCTTCAAGCGCCATTCCTGCGGGATGCGGTCGTCGGGCCAGCGCGAATGCACGCCGTCGGGCGGCAGTGCTACGTCGTTGGGGAGTGCGAAGGGCGCACGGTCCGGATCGATCTCGATCGTGCCCGAAGCGCCAATGTTCGAATCGACCAGCTTCATCGAGACCCACAGCCCCGAATAGCGCGAGAGCGCGAAGCCCACGAGGCCGAGATCGATGAACTCCTGGATGTCGGCCGGGGCCAGCACCGGAATCATCATGTCCATCATCGCGTATTCGCTCTGCGATGTGGTCGAGGTCGATTTCTGCGCGTGGTCGTCGCCGATCAGCACCAGCACGCCGCCATGCTTGGCGGTGCCCGCGTGGTTGGCGTGCTTCATCGCGTCGCCGCAGCGGTCGACGCCGGGCGACTTGCCGTACCACATGGCGAAGACGCCGTCGTATTTGGGCTTGGGATAGAAGTGGAGCTGCTGCGTGCCCCACACCGAAGTGGCCGCGAGGTCCTCGTTCAAGCCGGGCTGGAACTTGATCGCGAGCGGCTCCAGGAACTTCCGCGCGCGCCAGAATTCGAAATCGAGCGCGGCCAGCGGCGAGCCGCGGTAGCCCGAGACGAAGCCCGCCGTTTTGAGCCCGGCGGCGCGGTCGCGCTGCGCCTGCAGCATCGCCAGGCGCACGAGCGCCTGCGTCCCGTTCAGGAAGACGGGGCCGCGCTCGCGCCGGTATTTGTCGTCGAGGGAGACGGTGAGGTCGAGCATGCCTTGGCGCCAGATCGGGCGCTATCTTGCTCCGGCGGCAGCCGCCGCGGCAAGGCGCGGCGCGGGCGCCTCGCGAATGGGCATGTGCACGGCGGCCGCGAACACCCCCATCGCGATGTTGAGCCACCACACGATGTCGTAGGACTTGTAGAGGTCGAACAACATGCCGCCGAGCCAGACGCCCAAGAAGCCGCCGACCTGATGGCTGAAGAACGCGATGCCGAACAGGGTCGCGAGCCACCGCAGGCCGAAGAACTGGGCGACGAGGCCCTGCGTCAGCGGCACGGTCGAGAGCCAGAGCAGGCCCATCAGCGCGCCGTAGATCATGGTCGTGGCCGGCGTCAGCGGCAGCAGGATGAAGGCCAGCGTGAACACCGAACGCGCAAGATAGATGATCGACAGCGAGACGCGCTTGTGCCCGGGCCAGCGCGCACCGGCCCAGCCGGCGAGGATGCCGCCGGCGACGTTCGCGAGCCCCACCAGCGCCAGAGTCCAGCTCGCGACCCAGGGCGGCAGGCCGTTGTCGGAGAGATAAGAGGGCAGGTGGTTCAGGATGAAGAACAGCTGGAAGCCGCAGACGAAGAAGCCGATCACCACGAGCACGTAGGAGCGATAGCCGAAGGCCTCGCCGAGCGCGTTGGCGAGCGGCTGGTCGACGACGCCGGCCGGCGGCCGCCCGCTGCCGCGGATCACGGCCGAGAACGGCAGCATGCAGAGTGCGATGCCACCGAAGATGATGGCGGCGGTGTGCCAGCCATAGGCGGTGATGAAGCCCTGGCCGAGCGGCAGGATGACGAACTGGCCGAGCGAGGTGACGGCGGTGCCGAGTCCGACGATGAAGGTGCGGCGCTCGGGCTTCACCATGCGTGCCATGACTGCAAGCACGATCGTGAACGATGTGCCGGCGAGCCCCATTCCGACGAGGGCGCCGGCGGTGAGATGCATGTGCCAGGGCTCGGAGGAATAGGCCATCAGCGCGAAGCCGCCGCCGTA
>SBBV01000166.1 GCA_005240015.1 Candidatus Odyssella thessalonicensis
CTCCCTCGGCGCTCCTCGCCGGCAACGATGTGCCTGCGGAACCAGGGCGCGCGCAGCGCGCCCCTACGCGGCGAACGCGGTGCTTCACTGGTGAGGACGCCGATGGCGACCGCATCGCCTCCTGAGGAATCCCGCGGCCGGCTCGTCGACAATCTGATGCAGTTCGCGCGCGTGCTGCGCGCGGCGGGCCTGCCGGTCGGCCCCGGCAAGGTCATCGACGCGGCCGAGGCGGTGCGCGCGGTCGGCGTTTCGAGCCGCGAGGATTTCTACTGGACGCTCCACGCCGTGTTCGTGAACCGCCGCGACCAGCGCGAGGTGTTCGACCAGGCGTTCCACGTGTTCTGGCGCAATCCGCGTCTGCTCGACCGCATGATGTCGATCGCGCTGCCGCAGACCGTGGTGCCGCCCGAGGAGGAGCGCCGCGAGCTCTCGAAGCGCGTCGCCGACGCGTTCCGCGCGCTGAGCGAGGCCGAGGCGACCAAGCCGCAGGAGACGGTCAAGACCGAGATCGACGCGGCGATGACCTGGAGCGAGGAGGAACTGCTCCGCCACCAGGATTTCGAGAAGATGAGCACCGACGAGCTCGAGCGCGCCAAGCGCGCCATCGCGCGCCTGCGCCTGCCCGTAGAGGAGCGCCCGATCCGCCGCTTCGAGCTGCACCATGCCGGCGATCGCTTCGATCTGCGCTCGACGCTGCGCCGCTCCCTGCGCGGCGGCGGGCAGGATCTCGAGATCCTGAGGAAGCGCCGGCGCACGCGGCGCCCGCCGCTGGTCGTGCTCTGCGACATTTCGGGCTCAATGGCGCGCTATGCGCGCATGCTGCTCCACTTCCTGCATGCGCTCACCAACGACCGCGACCGCGTCTACACGTTCCTGTTCGGCACGCAGCTCACCAACGTCACGCGCCACCTGCGCTACAAGGATCCGGACGTGGCGCTGGCCAAGGTCGGCGAAGCCGCCGAGGATTGGTCCGGCGGCACCCGCATCGGCGCCTCGCTGCACGTATTCAACCGCTTCTGGTCGCGCCGCGTCCTCGCACAGGGTGCCGTGGTGCTGTTGATCAGCGACGGGCTCGACCGCGAGGGCGCCAAGGGCCTGGCGCGCGAGATCGAGCGCCTGCACAAGAGCTGCCGGCGCCTCGTCTGGCTCAATCCCCTCTTGCGTTACGAGGGCTTCGAGCCAAGATCAACCGGCATCCGCGCGATGCTGCCGCATGTCGACGAGTTCCGGCCGGTGCACAATCTCGAAAGCCTGGAGCAGTTGGCGGCGGCGCTCTCGAGCCCGACCCGCAACGAGGAGATGCGCCCATGGCTGAGGCAGCTGCACTAGGCAAGGAAGACGTGCTCGCCGCCGCGGGCGCATGGAGGAAGGCCGGCAAGGGCGTGGCGCTCGCGACCGTGGTCACGACCTGGGGTTCCTCGCCGCGGCCGGTCGGCAGCCAGCTGGCGGTCAGCGACAAGCAGGAGATGGAAGGCTCGGTCTCGGGCGGCTGCATCGAGGGCGCCGTGGTGCTCGAGGCGCAGAAGGTCATCGCCAACGGCAAGCCGCGCCTCCTGGATTTCGGCGTCACCAACGAGCAGGCCTGGGAAGTGGGCCTTGCCTGCGGCGGCAAGGTGCAGGTGTTCGTGGAGCGGCTGGATTGAGCGCGGCCATGGGACTCGTTGACAGGGCGAATCCTACATTGTCGTCCGCGCGAAAGCGGGGACCCATTCGGCGCCGCGCTCGAGCAAGCCGCTCAGCATCTCGCGCGGCGTTGGACGTGGGTCCCCGCTTTCGCGGGGACGACAGATTTGGTTGGGGCTGGAGATGAAGCGAAATATCTTCGATGCCCTTCAATCTGCGCGCGCGGCGAAGCGTGCGGTCGTGCTCGCGACCGCGCTCAAGGACGGCCGCCAGACACTGATCGACGGCGAGAAAGCGCAAGGCGACCTGCCGCTGAGCGAGACGATCCGCGCCGCCGCGCGCCGCGCGCTCCGCGACGACAAGAGCCACACGACCGAGACCGACGCTGGCCCGGTCTTCGTCCAGGCGTTCAACCCGCCGCTGCGCATGCTCATCGTCGGCGCAGTACATATCGCGCAGGCGCTGGCGCCGATCGCGGTCATCGCCGGCTATGCGGTGATGATCATTGATCCGCGCCGATCGTTCGCCACCGTCGAGCGCTTTCCCGGCGTCACCCTCACGCATGACTGGCCCGACGAGGCCATGGATAGGCTGAAGCTCGACGCCCGCACCGCGGTCGTGACGCTCACGCACGATCCCAAGATCGACGATCCGGCGTTGGAGCGCGCGCTGCGCTCCGAGTGCTTCTACATCGGCTGCCTCGGCAGCACGCGCACGCACAAGGCCCGGCTCGCGCGGCTTGCCGAGCAGGGCTTCGGCGAGAAGGACTTCGCGCGCCTCAACGGCCCCATCGGGCTCGACATCGGCGCGCAGTCGCCGGCCGAGATCGCGATCTCGATCGTCGCCGAGATTACGTCCGTCTTGCGCGGCGAGCCCGAAGCGGCCACGGCCGTCACCGCGGCGGCCTGAATGGAATTCGGTCGGCGCAAGCTCGGCGGCGCGGAGGGAGCCCTCCTCGCCCATTCCATTGCGGCCGGCAAGCTCCGCTTCAAGAAGGGCCACAAGCTCTCGGGCGCCGACATCGCCGCGCTTGCGGCCGCCGGCGTCGAGGAGGCGGTCGTCGCCATCCTCGGCCGCGACGACGTGCCCGAGAACGAGGCAGCGCTCAAGCTCGCACGCGCCCTGGCCGGCCCCAATCTGCGCGCGGGCAATGCCGGCACCGGCCGCTGCAACCTCTACCCGGACAGGGCGGGTCTTCTCGTCGTCGATGCGGAGGCCGTGAACCTCTTCAACGCAGTGAACGAGGCGATCACGCTCTCGACCGTGTCCGCGTTCGAGCCGGTGGCGCCCGGCCACATCGCCGCCACGGTCAAGATCATTCCGTTCGCCGCTCCGCGCCATTCCCTCGAGCGCTGTCTCGAGATCGCGCGGCAGGCGATCCTGCGCGTGGCGCCGTTCCGCGCGCTGCGCGCGGCGCTGGTGCAGACGAAGCTGCCCGGCCTCAAGCCCGAGCTCGTCAAGAAAACGGTCGAGGTGACGCGCGCCAAGCTCGCCGAGATCGGTTCGGACCTTGTCGGGCACGCCGTGTGCGAGCATGCCGAGGCGAGCGTCGCCGACGCAATCGCGGGCGCGGCGGCCACGGGCGTCGACGTGGTGCTCGTGCTCGGCGCCTCGGCGATCGTCGATCGCCGCGATGTCATTCCCTCGGCGATCGAGCAGCTGGGCGGCAAGCTCGTCCATTTCGGCATGCCCGTCGATCCCGGCAACCTCACGCTGATCGCAACGTTCGGATCCGTGCATCTGATTGGCCTGCCCGGGTCGGCGCGGTCACCACGCCGGCACGGCTCCGACTATGTGCTGCTGCGCCTTGCCGCCGGGCTCGAGGTGACGGCCGCCGACATCATGCGCATGGGCGTGGGCGGCCTGCTCAAGGAGCTGCCGGGCCGGCCAATGCCGCGCGCCCGCGCCGCACCTGCGCCCGCGGCGCTGCCGCGCGTGACCGCCATCGTGCTCGCCGCCGGACGCTCGACGCGCATGCGCGGCCCGAACAAGCTTCTCTCCGATATCGACGGCGCGCCATTGGTGCGCCGCGTCGCCGAGGCTGCCGCCGGCGCCGGTCCGGCCGAAACCATCGTCGTCACCGGCCACGAGCGCGAGAAGATCGAGGCGGCGCTGGCGGGCCTTCCGCTCCGCTTCGTGCTCAACCGCCGCTACGCCGACGGGCTCAGCACCTCGCTC
>SBBV01000305.1 GCA_005240015.1 Candidatus Odyssella thessalonicensis
AAGCCGATCACCGATGACGCCGCGACCACGATCGGCAACGAGGTGCATGGCTCGCCCATCGAGGGCACGGCCTGAGCTTCGTGGCGGGGCGGGGCTTCTATGCCCCGCCTCCCTTCCCTCCCTGTAGCAAGGAACGACCGCCATGGCGCGCGCGCGCGTGCTCAAGCCCTTCCCGTTCTCGCCCGATCACATCGCGATCGTGCACCTCGCGGAGGGGCAAGAATTCGACTGCCCGCCGGAGATCGTGGCTGGGCTTGAGGACGCCCGTCTCATCGAGCGCATCGCCGCGCCAGAGACCACGGTGCCCGCTCCCGCTCCTGAGAACACAGCGCTCGCGGCGCCGCCGGCGAACGCCGCGCTCGCGGGCGCACCCGCGAACAAGCGACGCCGCCGCTAGCAGGACCCCCTTTCAGCCAGGAGTAAAACATGCCCGATGCCACCTATCAGCCGAAGATATACAAGGACGACAACGGCGACCGGATGGTCGTCAAAAGCGGCGGCACGTTCGATGCCGAGGCCGGCGCGAGCGTGAAGCTCCTCGGCGGCGCCGCGCTGGCCGCAACGTCGGACGAGCTCAACCGCGTGGCGGATGTCTCGGCCCGCCTCGTTGCCGCGACCGCGGCGACCCTCGCCGTCACCGAGGCCGCGCACGACGGCAAGACCATCCTGCTCGATCGCGCCGGCGGCGTCACCGCGACCCTGCCGGCGGCGACCGGCAGCGGCGCTCGCTACCGGTTCGTGAACAAGACCGCGCTTTCGGGCGGCAGCCACGTCATCCAGGTCACCGGCAACGACACGATGAAGGGCGTCGCCTGGATGGCGCTCGACGACGCGGCCGACGCGGTGAAGGCCTTCGAGACCGCGTCCGACAGCGATACGATCACCCTGGACGGCACGACGAAGGGCGGCGCCGTCGGCGATGTGGTCGAGGTCGAAGACATCGCCACCGACGTATGGGCCGTGCAGTGCCGCCTCGCCGGCACCGGCACCGAGGTCACACCTTTCTCGGCCGCCGTCACCTGATCGAAGGCGTGAGGCGGCAGCGCCTCACGGGAGAAACCGCGGGCGGGGCTTCGGCCTCGCCCGCGAGGTCATGCTAGGAGCCCGCCATGTACGCCGAGCGCCATACGGTCGAGCTTACGACTAACGCCTCGGGCAACGCGACCGGCCACACGCCGATGGTCACCGGCTGCGTGCTCGCGATCCACTACGCGGCCGACGGAACTTCGCCCTTCGACAACACCGTCGATTTCACGATCACCGCCGAGCAGACCGGCGAGACGATTTGGACCGAGAGCAACCTTTCGGCCAGCAAGTCGGTCTATCCCCGCCCGGGCGTACAACACACCGATGGCACGGATGCGCTCTACGCCGCCGGCGGGACCAAGGTACGCGACGGCGCGATCGCGCTCGCCCAAGATCGGGTCAAGATCGTGATCGCCCAGGGCGGTAATGCGAAGAAGGGCAAGTTCCACGTCGTGATCGGGTGAGCCCGTGCCCGAGCCGCTGTTCAGCTTCTTGGAGCTCGTCACAGCGCCGGCGACCGAGCCAATCTCGCGCGCCGAGGCGAAGACGCATCTCCGCGAGGACGGAACCGCGCAGGACACGCATATCGATGGGCTGATCATCGCCGCGCGGCAAGCGATCGAGGCCTACATCGGCCGAGGGCTCATCGACCAGACCTGGGATTTGAAGCTGAGCCGATTCCCGAACGGCGAGGCCGAGGGCGATGCCATCATCCTGCCCTACCCGCCGCTGTCATCGGTCACGAGCGTCAAATACGTGAACGGCAGCGGCGTCGAGACGACGCTGGTGGTTAATACCGATTATGTCGTGCTGAAGCCGTCGGGCCCGAACGCTGATAGAGGCCTCATCGATCTCGCCTACGGCAAGGAATGGCCGACCCCGCGCGAGCAGAAGGATGCGGTGAGAGTGCGCTTCATCGCCGGCTACGGCGCCTCGGGCAACAACGTGCCAGCGGCGATCCGCAACGCGATGCTGCTGCTGATCGGCGATTTCTACGAGAACCGCGAGGCACAGATCGTCGGCCCCAGCGTCAGCGCCAATGCAGCGGTAAGAAATCTCCTCGCGCCCTACCGCATCCCAGCGTTCTAGCCATGCGCGCCGGCAAACTGCGCCACCAGATCACGATCCAGCAGAACACACCCGCGCGAAACGGCAAGGGCGAGGAAATCGACAGCTGGTCGACATTCGCGACGCGCTACGCGGCCGTGATCCCGCTCACGGGCCGCGAGCTCTTCAACGCGCAGCAGCGCCACGCCGAGGCCGAGCTGCGCATGGAGCTCCGTTATTTCTCGGGCGTCACGACGAAGATGCGCGTCTCCTGGGACAGCCGCCTCTTCGACATCCTGCACATCGCCAATCTCGATGAGCGCGACCGCGAGCTGCATCTCCTAGTGAAGGAGCGAAACGGTTAGGTCCATGGCCAGCGTCTTCAAGGCCAAGATCGAAGGCGAGGCCGAGCTGCGCGCGGCCCTGCGCAACCTTCCGAAGCAGATCGAGAACAAGATCCTCGCCAAGGCGCTGCGCGCTGGTGGCAACGAGCTGCGCCGCGCGATCCGCCAGGCGACGCCGGTCCGCACCGATCCGCCCGGGCCCAAGAAGGATGGAAAGACAACCCGCAGCCCCGGCCACTTGCGGAAAGCTTGGCGTGTCACAATCAGGCGCGAACAGGGCTTGATGGTCGCGTACGTGCACCCGGGGAAATCCGGCTATTACGGCTATTTCCTCGAGACGAGGCCCGGCCTGCGCCCGTTCGTGAAAGCGGCCGCAGAAGGCGCTGTCGAGGCCGCGAACATGAAGGTTGCCGCGGTTATGCGCGCCGAGCTCGCCGCGTTGCCGATCGGTCGCGGCATCTCCGCGCGAGTGTGAGCCGTGGCTATCGAG
>SBBV01000062.1 GCA_005240015.1 Candidatus Odyssella thessalonicensis
GGGCGTAGGCGGGACGCGCCGGCCGCTGCCGAGACCTACCGCATCGATCCGTTGCACAGCTCGTTCTTCTTCTCGGCCAACCACATCGGCTACACCGAGGTGTACGGTCTGTTCCGCGAATGGGGCGGCGAGATCACCTTCGACCCCAAGGAACCCGAGAAGACCAAGGTGAAGATCGAGGTCAAGACCGAGAGCATCGACACCAACGAAAAGCGCTTGCAGGCGCAGGGCGGCGTGCGCGGCCGCGACGAGCATCTGCGCAGCGCGGACTTCTTCAACGTGAAGGAGTTCCCGACCATGACGTTCGAGAGCACCAAGGTCGAGAAGACCGGAGAGAAGACCGCGAAGCTGCACGGCAACGTGACGCTGCTCGGCGTGACCAAGCCCGTGGTCTTCGACGTCGCGTTCAACAAGATCGCGCCGCATCCGGTGCCCGCCTACAAGGGCGTGATGACGGCCGGCTTCACGATCACGGGCACCATCAAGCGCACCGATTGGGGCATGAAGTTCGGCGTGCCGGCGGTGAGCGACGAGGTGAAGCTCATGATCGGCGTCGAGGCGCAGGAGAAGAAATAGGTCCGCACGGCACGCGCGGTTCCCGAGCGCCGCGAAGGATTTTGCGTTCGCTGCCGGCGAAACCGGCGGACGAGGCGAGGTCCTTCGCGCCGGCGCACGGCCGGTCGCGCGCAATGGGCACGGCGCGCACACGATGTCGCGGTGAGGGCGGATGACGGCGTGCGGCGGGAGCGCTAATCTCCGCGCTCCCGCACACCTTCGGAGCTCGTCCGCCGATGCGCCGCACCACGCGATTTCGCCAGCTCGTCGAGGCGCCCGAGATTCTCGTCATGCCGGGCGTGCACGACGCGTTGGGCGCCCGCATCGCCGAGCAGGCCGGCTTCGCGGCCATCACCTGCGGCGGCTATTCCTCGACCGCGACGCTGCTCGGCCAGCCCGACACCTCGCAGCTCTCGCTGAGCGAGCTCGCCGACCACTACACGCGGCTCTCGGACGCGGTCGAGATCCCGGTCTTCGGCGACGGCGACACCGGCTTCGGCAACGTCACCAACGTCCGCCGCACCGTGCGCGCCTACGAGCGCGCGGGCCTCGCCGGCATGTTCATCGAGGACCAGACCTTCCCCAAGCGCTGCGGCCACATGCCGGGCAAGGGCGTGATCGGCGCCGAGGAGATGCTCGGCAAGATCAAGGCGGCGCTCGACGCGCGGCACGACCCCGACATGGTGATCATGGCGCGCACCGATGCGCTCGCGACGCACGGGCTCGAGGAGGCGCTCGAGCGCGCAGTCCTCTATCGCGACGCCGGCGCCGACATGATCTTCGTCGAGGCGCTGGAGACGCCCGAAGACATGCGCCGCGTCTGCAAGGCGGTGCCCGGCCCGGTGATGGCCAGCATCATCGACGGCGGCAAGACCCCCAATCTCTCGGCCGCGGAATGCCAGGAGATCGGCTTCGCGGTCATGACCAACGCGCTGGCGCCGACCTACGTCTACGCCAAGGCGATGCAGGACTACTACGCGCACTTCAGGCGCACCGGCAGCAGCAAGGGCTGGGAGCAGCAGCTCATCCCGTTCGACCAGTTCAATGCGCTGGTGGGGCTTGCGGCGCTCCGGAAGCGCGAGGAAGATGAGCTCGAATTCGCCCGCCGGCTCGCGCGCCGGCGCCGAAAGCCGCCCGAAGCGGCCGAATGACCCTCGAAGAATAGGGAGGAGACGAAGAATGCGTATTCTGTTCGCGGCGCTTGCCGCCGCCGGCCTCGCGCTCGCCACCAACGCCGGCGCGGCCGAGTTCACGATGCGGGTCAGCCATCAGGTGCCGACCGCGCACCACATGCACAAAGCGCTCCTGATGTTCGCCGAGGACGTGAAGCAGCGCACCAAGGGCGGCGTCGAGGTGCAGCTCTTTCCGGCCGAACAGCTCGCCAAGGCGGGCGAGAACTTCCCCGGCGTGGCGCGCGGCGCCTTCGAGGCAGCGTTGAGCGTGAACGTGCAGTGGGGCACCACGATCCCCGAGATGAACGCGCCCACGATCCCGTTCTTCTTCACCGATCTCGAGCGCATCAAGAAGTTCCCCACCTCGGAGGCGCGCAAGTATCTCGACGGCCTGCTCGCCAAGCGCGGCGTGCACTCGGTGTCGTGGCTCTACATCACGCGCCAGTCGATCTTCACCTCGGGCAAGAAGCCGATCAAAACGCTCGCCGATTTCCAGGGCTTGAAGATCCGCGGGCTCAACACGCTGACCGACAACGCGCTGAAGGCGGTGGGGGCGGCACCCTCGGCGATGCCGGGGTCCGAGGTCTACCAGGGCCTCCAGACCGGCGTGCTCGACGCCGGGCTCACCGACGTCTCGGCCGCCGTCTCGCGCCGCTACTACGAGGTGCAGAAATTCGGGACCGTGCTGCCCTACTTCACGGTGTATTTCCATATGTACGCCAATCCGAAGTGGTGGCAGAGGCTGAAGCCCGAATACCGCGCGGCGATCGAGGCGGCGGCGGCCAAGAACGAGCAGGACATCGTCCAGATCACCGAGGACACCGCCGCGGCGGCCGCGGGCCAGCTGCGCGAGAAGGGCATGCAGATCACGATCCTGCCGCCGGCCGAGGTCGAGGCCTGGAAGGCGAAGATGCAGCAGCCGGTCATCGACGCGTTCTTGAAGATCGCGCCCGAGGGCGGGGCGAAGATCATCGAGCTCTTGAAGAAGCTTTGAGCGCCGCGCGGCGGATCCGCCGCGCATGGAGGGGATCGACCGCTGGGTGCGTGCGATCAGCGCCGCGGCGCTGCAGATCGCTGCGGCCGCGTGCCTCGTCTGCTTCGCCCTCATGTGCTACGCGGTGGCGATGCGCTATTTCGCGGGCGCGCCGCAGCCCTGGATCGACAAGGTCGTGGGCTGGCTCGTCGTCGCGATGGTGATGTTCGCGGCGCCCGCGGCGCAGCTCGAGAACGAGCATGTCGCGGTCGACACGCTCTCCGAGCGCGCCCGAGGCGGCGCGCGCCGCGCGCTCGCCGGCTTCGCCTGCCTCTGGGTCGCGGCCACCGCGGCGGTCATGATCTGGGAAGGCTGGGCGATGGTCGCCTTCTCGCGCATGACCGGGATGATGACCGACATCCATCCGGTGCCGCTCTGGTGGATCCAGGTGCTGGTGCCGGTGGGCTTCGGGCTGCTGCTGATCGTGGCGCTGGCGCAGCTGCTGCGCGTGGCGCGCGGGCTCGATGCGGGCGAGCGGGCGGCGGAAAGCGAGGCGGCGCGGCTCAAGGCGAGCCCGTTCGAATGACGTTCGTCCTGCTGCTGGGCGCGCTGATCCTGCTGCTCTATCTCGGCATGCCGATGTATGCCGGCATGTTCCTGTTCTCGCTGGTCGTGCTGCTGCTGGTCGAGGGCAAGGTCGCGGGCGTGGGCGAGCTGGCGTTCGGCAAGCTCAACGTGTTCCTGCTCGTCGCCATTCCGCTGTTCATGCTGATGGCGCGCTTCATGGTGAGGGGCCGCGTCGTCGACGATCTCTACAAGACCGCCAACACGCTGTTCGGCCATCTGCCGGGCGGGCTCGGCGTCGCCACCATCGCCGCTTGCACGGTGTTCGCCGCGATCTCGGGCTCCTCGGTCGCGACCGCGCTCACGATCGGCACGGCCGCGATCCCGCAGATGCTGAAATACGGCTACGATCCCAAGAGCGCTTACGGTGCCGTGGCCGGCGGCGGCACGCTCGGCATCCTGATCCCGCCCTCGGCGCCGATGGTGCTCTACGCCGTCGTCGCCGAGGCCTCGATCGGCGCACTGTTCATGGCCGGCGTGCTGCCCGGGCTGATGCTGGCCGGCATCTTCGCGCTCTATTGCATGGTGACGGAATGGCGGCGCGAGAGGCGGCTCGGCACGCGCCATCTGCGCCCGAAGCGCGCCAGCGCCCAGGAGATGTGGCGCGCGGTGCGCGCCTCGGTCTGGGCGCTGACATTGCCGCCCTTCGTGCTGCTCGGCATGTATTTCGGCATCTTCACCGCCACCGAGGCGGCGGGCACGGGTGCGCTCTGGGCGCTTGCCATCGCGTTCGTGATCTACCGGACGCTCACCTTGCGCGACATCTGGGACGGCGCCGCCGAGGCGGCGCGCACCTCGGCGGTGCTGTTCCTCATCATCATCGGCGCGGCGCTGTTCGGCGACGTGCTGACCAAGCTGCGCGTGCCCGACGAGCTCGTGCGGCTCGTGATCGAATACAAGCTCACGAAGCTCGAGTTCCTGCTCGCGGTGATGGCGCTCCTGTTCGTGCTCGGCCTCGTGCTCGAGTCGATCTCGATCATCCTCATCACGACGCCGGTGCTCCTGCCGGTGCTCAATCAGCTCGGCATCGACAAGGTTTGGTACGGTGTGCTGCTCACCATCAATCTCGAGCTCGCCCTGATCTCGCCGCCGGTCGCGATGAACCTCGTGGTCATCAAGTCGATCACCAAGGCGCCGCTCGCCGAGATCAACAAGGCCGCGATCCCCTACATGCTGATGATGGCGCTCGCGATCCTCATCCTGATGCTCGCGCCCGAGATCGCGCTTTGGCTGCCGCAGACCATGGGCTATGTCACGCGCTGAGAGCAGCCTCGAGATTGGGTAACCGGACCTCGCATGAGTTTCCTCGACCGCATCCGCGCTTGCAACAAGCGCGACCTCTCCCATTACCGGCCGTTCGTGCTGGACGGCACCCACATCGGTTTTGTACGCCAGGATATGGCCGAGGCCATACGTCCGTACGCGGACGTATTTCAGGTTGGCGACAGGTCGATCGTACTGGTTCCGTCTCTGCGTACCTTCGAGAGCCGTACGGATGCCGTCGACAAGGTCCTAAGGTCGCTAATTGGCAAGGGGATGATGACTACGTGGCGCGACGAGCCGTACGCGGTCACCCCGGCATTCGGCGCGCCTGCCGTGTTCGTAATGGAACGTGCAGCCGTACCCCTGTTCGGCATACGCGCATACGGGGTCCATATGAACGGGTACGTACGGCACGACGGGGGCATTTCGATGTGGATCGGCCGGCGCTCGCGCCGCAAGCCGACCTATCCCGGTTTGCTCGACAACACGGTGGCCGGCGGCCTGCCTTATCGAATGACGGCCCGCGAATGCCTGATCAAGGAGGCCGAGGAAGAGGCCGGCATCCCGCCGGAGTGGACGGCCGCCGCGGTGCCGGTCTCGGCGATCACCTACTGCGCCGAGACGCATGAAGGTCTCCGGCCCGACGTGCAGTTCTGCTACGACCTCGAGCTGCCCTCCGATTTCACGCCGGTATGCCACGATGGCGAGATCGAGGAGTTCATGCTGATGCCGATCGAGGAGGTCGCCGCCGTCGTGCGCGACACGGAGCAGTTCAAGTTCAACTGCAATCTCGTCATCATCGATTTTCTGGTTCGCCACGGCCTCATCGGCCCCGACGAGCCCGACTACGTCGCCATCGTCCAGGGCCTGCACCAATGACCGCGACCGATCTCGCACTCGCCTCCGCCACCGAGCTCTTGCGTCTCTACAGAGCGAAGAAGGCCTCGCCGGTCGAGGCGGCCAAGGCGGCGCTGGCGCGCATCGCCAGGCACAATCCCGCGCTGAACGCGTTCGTGCTCGTCGACGAGAAGGCGGCGCTCGCCGCGGCGCGCGCGTCGGAAAAGCGCTGGGCGAAGAAGAAGCCGCTCGGCCTCGTCGACGGTATCCCGACCACGATCAAGGACATCATCCTCACCAGGGGCTGGCCGACCTTGCGCGGCTCGCTCACCGTCGATCCGCATCAGCCCTGGAGCGACGATGCGCCGGTGACGGCGCGCCTGAAGGAAGCGGGCGCCGTGCTGCTCGGCAAGACGACGACGCCGGAATTCGGCTGGAAGGGTGTCACCGACAGCCCGCTCACCGGGATCACGCGCAACCCGTGGAATCCGGAGACGACGCCGGGCGGCTCCTCGGGCGGCGCCGCGGTGGCGGCGGCGATGGGCATGGGTGCGCTCCACATCGGCACCGACGGCGGCGGCTCGATCCGCATCCCCGCGGCCTTCACCGGCATCTTCGGCATCAAGCAGACCTTCGGCCGCGTGCCGGCCTGGCCGCTCTCGCCGTTCGGCACGCTCGCCAACGTCGGACCGATGACGCGCACGGTCGCCGACGCGGCGCTGATGCTGACCGTGTTGGCGCGGCCGGACTGGCGCGACTGGTATGCGCCGAAGCAGCCCGGGCAGGACTTCACCAAGGGCCTCGACGGCGGGGTCAAGGGTCTCCGCATCGCCTGGAGCCCCACGCTCGGCGGCAAGCGCGTGATGCCGGGCGTCGCCGCCAGGGCCGCCGCGGCGGCGAAGGTGTTCAAGCAGCTCGGCGCCCGCGTCGAAACGGCCGAGCCCGATATCGGGCCGGCCGACGACATCTTCATGAAGCACTGGTTCTCGACCGCCCATGTCATCGTCGAGGGCATCGCGCCCGAAAAGCGCCACCTCGTCGATCCCGGCCTGATCGAGACGGCCCGCGTCGGCAGCACCTATTCAACCGCCGACTACGTCCGCGCGCAGATGGCGCGACGCGAGCTGGGCTTCCGCGTCAATCGTTTCTTCCAGAAATACGACCTCCTGCTGACGCCGATGCTGTCGGTCACGGCCTTCGGCGTCGGCAAGGTGGCGCCCGAGCCGCCGGGGGAAAGCGCCTGGGTGGACTGGACGCCGTTCAGCCATCCGTTCAATTTATCGCGTAACCCGGCGGCGAGCGTGCCGTGCGGGTTGGCGGACGGGCTGCCGGTCGGCCTGCAGATCGTCGGCCGGCACGACGAAGACGCGCTGGTGCTGCGCGCGGCACGTGCGTTCGAGCGGGCGCAACCCTGGAGCCTGCCGCCCGCCGCCACGGCCTAGCGCGGACGACGGAAGAGGCGCATGGCGAGCGATCGTATGCACCAACTGGCGCTGCAGTCCGGCCCGCTCGCGGCGGGCCGCGCGGCCGAGCTCGCGCCGACCGGCTGGCGGCAGGGCGCGCTGATCGCCGGCTATCTCGGCCTCTACCTGCTGCTCGACTGGGCGAGCATGATCCATCCGTTCCTCGGCTACAACATCACACCGTGGAGCCCGCCGCCCGGCCTGTCGCTGGCGCTGCTGTTCGTGTTCGGGCTGCGCTACGCGCCGCTGCTGCTTGTGGCGGGCGTGCTTTCGGACACGATCCTGCGCGGGCTCGTCGCCCCGCTCCATGTCTCGGTGCTGGCCAACCTCATCAACGCCGCCGGCTATACCGCGATCGCGTGGCTCTTGCGCCGGCCGTTGCGGTTCGATCCGACGCTCGGCTCGGTGCGCGACCTCGCGCTGCTCGCGGGTGCCGCACTCATCGGCGCGGCCATGGTGGCGATGCTCGTGGTCGGCGTCTACGTGGCACTCGGCGCGCTGCCGGCCGACCGCTACGGCGAGGCTACGCTGCGCTACTGGGTGGGCGACGCGATCGGCATCGCGGTGACGGCGCCGCTGCTGCTGCGCTTGCGGCAGCTGACGCGCCCGTTGGTGGGCGTCGCCGAGACGCTGGGCCAAGCCGCCTTGCTGGCGCTCTGCCTCTGGTTCCTCGCCAACGTGTCGCTGCCCGAGAAATTCAAGTTCTTCTACGTGCTGTTCACGCCCGCGGTGTGGATCGCGGTGCGCGTCGCTCCCGAAATCGTGGGGCTCAAGGTGAGCGCCGACCGGGTGCAAACTACGCAAATCCTCGTAAACCTTATTAC
>SBBV01000131.1 GCA_005240015.1 Candidatus Odyssella thessalonicensis
AGCGCCGGCATGCGCTGGCCGAGGAGGCCGAGGATCATGCCGGCCAGCACGTCGCCGGTGCCGGCGGAGGCCAGCCAGGGCGGCGCGTTCGCGTTGACGGCAGCGCGTCCGTCCGGCGCGGCGATGATGGTGTCGTTGGCCTTGGCGACGAGCACCGCATCCGTGGCCTTCGCGGCGGCGCGGGCGCGCATGAGCCGGTCGCCCTCCGCGGCCCCGAACACGCGCGCGAATTCGCCGGCATGCGGCGTGAGCACCGTGGCGGCGCGGCGGGCGCGCGCCAAGCCTTCCGCATTGTCGGCGAAGGCGGTGAGCGCGTCGGCGTCGAGCACGGCCGCGATGTCGGTGGCGAGGCAGGCGTTGATGTAGGCGCGCGCCTCGCTGGTGCGCCCGAGCCCCGGGCCGATCGCGACCGCCGCGGCCTTCCTCTGGCGCAGCCACTCCCCCAGTCCCGCGGGCTGGGGCCGCGCCGCCACGATGATCGCGGCGGGCAGCGCCGCCAGCATCGGCAAGGCGGCCGCGGGTGCCAGCACGGTCACCATGCCCGCCCCGATCCGCGCCGCGCCCATCGCCGCGAGCCGGGCCGCGCCGGTCATCTCGCCGGCGATCACGACGACATGGCCGCGCGAGTATTTGTGATCCTCGGGCTTGGGCACCGGCAGCGCGTGGCCCCAGAGCGCGGGACCGTTCTCGGCCGTCGCCGGCGCGAGCTCGTCCAGCACCGCGGGCGGGATGCCGATATCGGCGACGATGGTGTCGCCGCAGAGGCCGCGGCCCGGCTGCAGCAGATGCCCCGGCTTCTTGCGGAAGAACGTGACCGTCACCTGCGCCGGAGCGGCCACGCCGAGCACGGCGCCGCTGTCGCCGGAAACCCCGCTCGGCACGTCGACCGCGAGCACCGGCACGGCGCGCGCCGCGAGCGCCTCGATGACGGAGCGCGCAACGCCCTCCACGCCGCGGTCGAGCCCGGCACCGAACAGCGCGTCGATGACCAGCGCCGCGCCGTCGAGCGCCTCTGGCTTGAGCGGCTCGATCGGGCCGGACCAGGTTCCCGCCGCCCACGCCGCGTCGCCCTTGAGCTTCTCGCGCGTGCCCAGGAGCGCCACCCGCACCGGCCAGTCCGCCTCGGCCAGCAGGCGGGCCGCGACGAACCCATCGCCGCCATTGTTGCCGGGGCCGCAGAGCACGAGCGTCGGGCGCGGCGACCAGCGCAGCCGCGCCTGCTCGGCGACGGCCGCGCCCGCCGCTTCCATCAATTGCGGGCCGGTCACGCCGGCCGCCACGGCGGCGGCGTCGGCGCGATACATCTCGGCGGTGGTGAGCAAGGCGGCCTCGGACCCGCCTCTCAGCCACGGCTTGCCTCGGCTGTTGGGCCCCGCCATGCTGTTCGTCGATCCTCGATGGGCGCGATGGCCGCCATTGTGGCGGCGCGCGGCGCAGGAGGCAAATTGCGATGCGTTGGATATCGGCGCTGCTCTCCATCGCCGCTGTCGCGGCGCTCGGCGGATGCGTGGCTGTTCCGGTCGAGCCGCCGCCGCCGCCGCCGCTGATGTCTCCCTTTCCCGCAAGCGGATACGGCTACGGCTATGTCGACGAGCGGCTCGGGCCGAACCTCGTGCGCGTCGTCTATCACGGGCCGCTGCGGCCGGTCTCATACGACGGTCCGCCGCGCCAGATGCAGGTCGACCGCAACGCGAGCGAGGCCGCGGATCTGGCGCTCTGGCGCGCGGCGCAGCTGGCGCTGGCCGAGGGCAAGCCGGCGCTCACGATCATCGAGCGGCGCACCGACACCGACACGCGGCGCGTCGGCGGATGGGTCTACGATCCGTGGTGGCCCTATTACGGCTATCCCTATCCGTACTGGCGCTACTGGGGCTATCGCCCGTGGCCGCCGGCCTATGTCGCGCCGGCGGCCGACGCCCGCGCCCGCGCCACGCTCGTCGTGCGCTTCGAGAATCGCGGGACGCCGCGCACCGTCGATGCGGCGGCGACGATCCGCCGCTTCGAGCAGGCCTACCGTCCGCCGGGGCCGCCGGCCGGCCCGCCGCCGAGCAGGCCGCCGGGCCCGCCGCCCGCGCCGACGCGCCCGTGACGCGCGCGTCGCTGCGCTTGCGTCGCGCACGAACGGCGCGGCATAAACGCGGGTCCGACGAGGTGAGAATGTCGCGAAACGCTTCGGTCCTGATGATTGCCGCTTCGCTCGCCGCCTGCGGCGGCGACGAGCTGCGCGCTCCGATCTCGGGGCCGCCCGCCCGCTTCAGCACGCCCGGCCACAGCGGCAGCAGCGGCTATGCGCCGAGCGGGCCGACGCCGCGCGCGATCGTGGCGAGTGTGGCCTCGAAGCCGAGCTTCGAGCTCGAGGCGCCGCCGGTCGCCGAGGTCGGCAATCTCTGCACCTACCGCACGCGCAAGGATCCGGTGATGCAGGGCTTCAGCGACCGCTCGGGCGCGCAATGGGAAGGCGAGATCCGCGTGCGCGACGTGCCGACCATGGACACCAAGTGGTTCAGCCCGTCGGACAAGCGCGTGGCGACGATGGTGGCGCGGCCGCGCGTCGAGGTCTACCGCGTGCGCGTCGACGACAATTGCTACAACGCGGCGACCAAGACCTATCACGCCTGCAGCAAGGTGCTCGAGGCCGATCTCACCCAGGTGCGCGGCTTCGCGCGCGCTCAGCCCCGAGCGAGCGACCGCGCTCGCGATCCAGCTCTGCGAGAAGAAGGTCGCCGAGATCGTGGACAAGTCGCTGCAGACCACGCAGGAGAACATCGACCTGCGCTGCCACGTGTTCCAGCAGGCGTATTGCGAATTGCCGCCGCCGCCACCGCCGCCGCCCGCCGCCGCCAAGAAGAAATAGCGGCGCCGGCACGAGACCGCGGGTCTCGCCGCGCCGCATCGCCCAGCCCCAATCGGAGAGCCCTCGATGCCCGACCGTTACGCCGCCTATGAGCGCCTCCGCTTCGACCGGCCGGCCGCGGGCGTGCTGCGCGTCTCGATGATCAACCCGGCGAGCCGCATGAACGCGGCCGACGAGCGCATGCACGCCGAGCTCTGCGAGGTGTGGCGCGACATCGACAAGGACGAGGAGACCGGCGCCGTGATCCTGCGCGGCAGCGAGCAGGCGTTCTCGGCCGGCCGGTCGAAGCGGAGGCGCTCATAGGCGGCGTAACGGTCGGGCATCGAGGGCTCTCCGA
>SBBV01000010.1 GCA_005240015.1 Candidatus Odyssella thessalonicensis
GTGTTCTCCTTGTCGATGATCACCTTCTTGTCGCGGCCGAGCATGTCGAGGCCGACATTCTCGAGCTTGATGCCGAGGTCTTCGCTGATCACCTGGCCCTTGGTCAGGATCGCGATGTCCTCGAGCATCGCCTTGCGGCGATCACCGAAGCCCGGGGCCTTGACGGCCGCGACCTTCAAGCCGCCGCGCAGCTTGTTGACGACGAGCGTCGCGAGCGCCTCGCCCTCGACGTCCTCGGCGATGAGCAGCAGCGGCTTCCCCGCCTGCACGACCGCCTCGAGGATCGGCAGCATCGGCTGCAGGCTCGAGAGCTTCTTCTCGTTGACGAGGATGTACGGGTCCTCGAGCACCACGCGCATCTTGTCGGCGTCGGTGACGAAGTAGGGCGAGATGTAGCCGCGGTCGAACTGCATGCCCTCGACCACTTCGAGCTCGGTGTCGAGCGACTTCGCTTCCTCGACCGTGATCACGCCCTCGTTGCCGACCTTCTCCATCGCCTTGGCGATCATGGCGCCGATCTCGCGCTCGCCGTTGGCGGAGATGGTGCCGACCTGGGCGATCTCCTCGTTGGTCGTCACTTTCTTCGACTTCTTCTTGATGTCCTCGACCACGGCTTCGACCGCCATGTCGACGCCGCGCTTCAGGTCCATCGGGTTCATGCCCGCGGCCACGGCCTTGGCGCCTTCCTTGACGATGGCCTGGGCGAGCACGGTGGCGGTGGTGGTGCCGTCGCCGGCGACGTCCGAGGTCTTCGATGCGACCTCGCGCACCATCTGCGCGCCCATGTTCTCGAACTTGTCGGCGAGCTCGATTTCCTTGGCGACGGTGACGCCGTCCTTGGTGACGCGGGGCGCGCCGAACGCCTTGTCGAGCACGACGTTGCGGCCCTTGGGGCCGAGCGTAATCTTCACGGCCTCGGCGAGAATGTCGATGCCGCGCAGCATGCGCTGGCGCGCGTCGGCCGAGAATTTGACTTCCTTGGCAGCCATTGTGGTCCTCTTTTCAGTCTAGGGGATGGTTGCGATGGGACAGGGTGAGGGCCGCGTCGGCCGCCTCAGGCGGCCTTGCGGGCCTTGGCCGGCGTGCCTTCGATCACGCCCATCACGTCGCTTTCCTTCATGATGAGCAGCTCTTCGCCGTCGATCTTGACCTCGGTGCCCGACCACTTGCCGAACAGGATGCGGTCGCCGACCTTGAGATCGATCGGGATAAGCTTGCCGCTTTCGTCGCGGCCGCCGGGGCCGACGGCGATGATCTCGCCCTCCTGCGGCTTTTCCTTCGCGGTGTCGGGAATGATGATGCCGCCCGCGGTCTTGTTCTCGCCCTCGATGCGGCGAACGACGACGCGGTCATGCAACGGACGGAACTTCATTGCATCCTCCTGGATGGGTTCTTGTGGATGAATCGGTTGATGGTTTGAGCGCCGCTATTAGCACTCGCCCGAGACGAGTGCCAACCGACGCGCGCGGATAGATGGCGAGACCTCGCGGTCCTGTCAAGAACCTGTGAAACCGAAATTTTGTTGCTTGGGGTCGGGCTCCCGGATGCCATCCTTTCGCATCTGCGAGAAGATCGAAAGAAAATTGCGCAAAGTGTCCGAGGCTCCCCGCTGCGCCCTGTCCTCCTCGTCGACCCTCTCTCGACCGCCAAAGCCGGCGGCCGAGAGCGCCTGTGCATAAGAACTCATTCGCGCAGGTTTCGACGACCCGGCATATCCGGCCGCTCTAATCGCCCGACCGGCGGTGGCCGGCGGCTGCTGCGGCGGCGCGTTCGGATTGCCTCCCGAGCGCGAGCTCGAAATCCGCCACCAGCGGCAGATGGTCGGAGGCCTGGCGCGCCACGTCGGAGCGCGAGATGTAGCAGCGGTGCAGCGCGAGCGGACCGCGGTAGAAGATCTGGTCGAGCGCCCGCATCGGCAGGAACGCGGGAAAGGTCGCCCTGCCGTCGGAGGCGGCGCGGAAGCCGATCGGCTCGAGGATGTGCCGGCCGAGGCGCCCGAGCACATCGTTCATGTCGCCGGCGACGATCAGCGGGCTTTTCGCATCGAGACAGCGGACTTCCTCGCACGCGAGCAGCCGCCGCAGCTGGATCCGCTGCTCGAACTCGATGAGGCCGAGATGCAGGTTCACGAGCACGAGCGGCAGCGTGAGATCCTTCAGCAGCGGGATCGCGCAGGCGATGATCTGCGCGCCGCGGCGCTTCTTGAAGCGGATCGAAAGATCGAGGCTGCGCGCCGGCTCGAGCGGGAAGCGGCTGATGACGGCATTGCCGTAGTAGCCGCGGCGCAAGGTCACGTTGGGCTGGTAGGCGCGGTGCGGGAGCTCGAGCGCGTTGGCGAGAACGTCGACCTGGCGGTGATGCCGCGTGCGCGGCGCGTCGTCGTCCACTTCCTGCAGGTGGACGATGTCGGGCCGGATCTGCTGCAGCGTGCGGATGATGCGGCCGATGTTGTACTCGCCGTCCATCCCGCCGATGCCCTTGTGGATGTTCCACGTGACTAGGCGAAAGCGCATGCGGCCTCGCGGCGCTGGGTCAACGGGTCGATCTCCTTTTCATACGGCGGGCCGGATTACCGTATCGCGCGAAGGACAAGTCACAGGAGACGCAGTGACGCAGAGAAGGACCATCGCGCGCCTGTGGCGCGCTAACCGGACCTCTGCGTCTCCTGTTCATCATCGTCTTCGCTCGCCGGTGTCAGAGCTGGGGTGAGAAGAGCCGCGCGCCGGCCTGGAGCAGGCGGCGGGCGAACGGCGCGTCGGATTCGTAGTTGAGCTTCATCGTGGCCTTGCTGCGGAACTCGTCGAACAGGTCCGCGAGCCGGTCCACCACGTCGCCGCCATAGAACACGGCGGCGGTCTCGAAATTCAGCTTCATGCTGCGGTCGTCGATGTTGGCGCTGCTGACGATGCCCACCGAATCGTCGATCACGGCCGATTTCGCGTGCAGGAGGGGCGGGCCGAAGAGGAAGATGCGCACGCCGGCCATCAGCAGCTGGTCGTGCGTCGACGCCCCCGCGGCGTCGACGATGCGCCAATCGCTTTCGCCGGGGACGATCACGTGCACCTCGGTGCCGCGCGCGCTGGCGACCGAGAGCGCGTTCAAGAGCGCCTCGTCCGGCACGAAGTACGGCGCGATGAGCCAGATCCGTTTCCGCGCGAGGCCGATCGCGGCGAGCAGGAACGAGTAGAGCGACCGATGGTCGGAATCGGGCCCCGAGGGCACGATCTGCGCGAGCTGGGTCCCGACGCGCGCGGCGGGGAAGTACTTGTCGGTGCCGTCCTCCTGCAGCGTCTCGCCCGAGGCGAACAGCCAATTCTCGAAGAAAGTGTGCTGGAGGCCCTGCACGATCTCGCCTTCGAGCGCGATATCGGTGTCGCGCCTGGCGTTGTCGGCCATCGCCTGGAAGCTGTGGTCGCAACAGATGTTCGTGCTGCCGCAGAAGCCGATGGCGCCGTCGACGACGACGATCTTGCGGTGGGTGCGGAAATTGATGATGCGCCGGCCGAGGCGCGCCACCGCGGTGGGGTTGAACCACTCGAACTTGACGCCGGCCGCCGCCATCGCGCGCACGCGGGCGCGCGAGATCGTCGAGCCCAGGGGGTCGGCGAGGAACCGGACCTCGATGCCCTTCTGCGCCTGCGCCATCAGCAGCTCGATGAGGCGCGTGCCCAGAACGTCGTCGCGCACGATGTAGAACTCGAGATGGACGTGGTGCCGCGCGCCGGCGATGGCGGCCTCGAGCGCGCCGAAGAAATCGTCGCCCTTGGAGAACAGCCGCGCGTTCGTCGCCGTCATCGGCGGCAGGCCGCCGAGCCGGGTGGCGAGCCGGATCAGGGGCTCGGAGGCGCCGCGCTCGCGGTCGAACAGCGCCGATTTCGAGCGCGCGGCCTGGAGGCTGTCGCGCGCGCGGCGGATGCGGTGCTTCCGGCGATCGAAGCGGAGCGGACCCCACCAGAAATAGAGGAGGGCGCCGAGGCCGGGGAGCAGCGCCAGGCCGAAGATCCAGGCGAGCGTCGCCACGGGCGGGCGCTTCTGCAGCAGCACCCAGGCCCCCATGACCACGATCCAGCCGACTTCGAGAAGGATCAGCGTGGCGAGCGACATCGCCCAACGATAGCGCCCGCCGGCCCCCGCGCAATCTGGCGCGGTGCCGCGTTGCGCAGGCTCCTTCCCGGTGTCGCCCCCGCGAAAACGGGGACCCATGCCTGCGCCGACGTGCGCGCGTCGCGAACGCACGTTCTACGGCACCGCTGCTTGGGTCCCCGCTTTCGCGGCGACGACAATCAGGGAGTAGCGCCTTCTCCGGGCCGCCCTTCGCCGATGCGATCCGCATTCCACCGCGTCCACGCTTGCGGTATTAGCTCTCGTATCATCTTCGCCCGCCCATGAACCTCCGCTTCTCGCATCTTCTCCAGCTTGCCGCCGCCGGGGCGGTGGCGCTCGTCGTGGGCGGGGCGATCGGGCGATTCTGGCTCGCGCCCGAGCCGGTGGTGATCGAGCGGCGCGTCGAGGTGCCGGTGCGCGTCAACCCGGCCGCCGAGTCGCCCTATCTCAAATGGAAGGTGGCGCTCTCCTATCCGGCCGAGACGCCGCAATTCGGCTCCCTGGCACGGAAATTCGCCGACAAGATCCGCCGCGCCTCGGCCGGCGCCATCGCGTTCGACCTCGAGGAGCCGGGCAAGCTCGTGGCGCCGGCGCAATGCCTCGAAGCAGCCGGCAAGGGCACGGTCGAGGCGTGCTGGTCGACGCCGGGCATGTGGGCGACGCGCGAGCCGGCCTTCGCGGTGTTCGGCGGCGTGCCGTTCGGGCCCGAGGCGGTCGAATATGTCGCCTGGCTCAACTATGGCGGCGGCCACGACCTGCTCGACGAGATCTACGCGCGCTTCAACGTGAAGTCGCTGCTCTGCGGCATCACCACGCCCGAGGCCGGCGGCTGGTTCAGGAAGCCTGTGCAGACCGCCGACGACTTGAAGGGCCTGAAGGTGCGCGCCTACGGCCTCGCCGCGCGCGTGCTCACCAAGGCCGGCGCCGATCCGCGCCACGTCGAGGCCAACAAGATCCTGCCGGCGCTCAAGGACGGTGGCCTCGACGGCGCCGAATACTCGTTCCCGCTGATCGACCTCGGCGTGGGCTTCCACACTGTCGTCAACAACTACTATTTCCCGGGCTGGCAGCAGCCGACGGTGCCGCTCGAGCTGCTCGTCAACAAGAAGAACTGGGATGCGCTGCCCGACGCGACGCGCGGCCAGATCGAGCTCGCCTGCGGCGACACGGTGCGCGACGGGCTTGCCGAGGGCGAGGCGATCCAGGCGGCTGCGCTGCGCGAGCTGCGCGCCAAGGGCGTCGTGTTCCAGCGCTGGCCGCAGGGCGTGCTCGACGCGCTCGAGAAGGCGTGGCTCGACATCGCCGAGGAGGAGGGTGCGGCCGACGCCAACTTCAAGCGCGTCTGGAGCGCGCTCGCGGCGTTCCGCGCCGAATACGAAACCTGGCGCCGCCTCGGCCACGTGCCGTAGGGTTAAGGAAAGATCACAGGGAGCCGGGGAGCCGGGGAGAAGGAAGAAAGGCTCACCACCAAGGCACCAAGGCACCAAGGCACCAAGAAGGGAAAGGATTGCGCGCGAAGGCGCGCGCGAAGGATGCTACCCGGCGCCGTCATCCTGAGCGAAGCGAAGGATCTGGCTTCCGCGCAAAGACTGTCGGCGGTGGACGCCAGGTCCTTCGCTGCGCTCAGGATGACGGCTTCGATTGGCGCGCGTCTTTCTTTGCGCCGCCCTTGCGGCGCATTACTGTTCTTGGTGCCTTGGTGTCTTGGTGGTGAGGTCTTCCTTTTCTTCTCCCCGGCTCCCCGGCTCCCTGTTCACTTTGCTTTGCTGAGATGACCATGACGCTCGATCCGCAGCTTGCCGAGATCCTCGCCATCGCCGAGCGCCTAGGGCGGCCGCCGCTCGAATCGCTGCCGGTCGAAGAGGCGCGGCGCGAATACAGGAAGCGCGCCGACACGTTCGGTTTGCCGTCGGCCGAGCTGTTCGCCGTCGTCGAGCGCAGCATCGCCGGTCCCGCGGGGCCGGTGCCGGTCAGGCTCTACGTGCCCGTGGGCGCGCCCGATCCTTCGCCGTTCCTCGTCTTCTTCCACGGCGGCGGCTGGACCGTCGGCGACCGCGACACGCATGACCGCGCCTGCCGCCATCTCGCGGAGCGCGCGCGCTGCCGCGTCGCCTCGGTCGACTATCGCCTCGCGCCCGAGCATCCGTTCCCGGCCGCCGTCGAGGATTGCTGGGCCGCGTATCGGGCCATCACCGGCAAGCTCGGGGAATGGGATGCCGATCCGAAGCGCATCGCCGTGGGCGGCGACAGCGCCGGCGGCAACCTCGCCGCGGTGATCGCGCAGCTCGCGCGGGACAAGCGCGCGCCGGCGCCGTGCCTGCAGCTGCTCATCTATCCCGCCGTCGACATGGCCGGCGTCTACGGCTCGATCGAGCGCTTCGGCAAGGGCTATCTGCTCACCAAGGCGATGATCGACTGCTTCATGGGCTATTACACGCCCGACCCGGCGATGCGCCGCGACTGGCGCGCCTCGCCGCTGCTCGCGCGCGATCTCGCACAGCTGCCGCCGGCGTTCATCCAGACCGCGGGCTTCGATCCGCTGCAGGACGAGGGTGCGGCCTACGCCAAGGCGCTCGCCGCAGCCGGCGTCAAGGCCGCGCACAAGCACTATCCGAGCCTCGTGCACGGCTACCTGCAGCTCGCCGGCCATTCGCCGGCCGCCCGCGCCGCGGTCGACGACGCCGCGGCGGCGCTGCGCCACGCGTTCAGAAGCTGACGCGCGGCGGCTGCCCTCACTTCTCTCTCCCACGAAGTGGGAGAGAAGGGGTCCCTTTCGCTGCGCTCTGCAGCGAAATGGGAGGTGAGGGTCGGCGCCGATCGCGTTACGCGCCGCCGGCCGCGCGCGCGAGGAAGAGGTCGAGCGTGCGCGCTTCGCCGGGCGAGAGCAGGCCGCTCTTGCCGAGCGTGCGCGCGAGCAAGACGAGCGGATTGATGTTCTCCTCGAGGCCGCGCGGGGCCGCGTGATCGGCACGCGCGGCGCGCACCTCCGCCCGCACGTTGCGCCAATCGAGGCCCAACGGTGCGAAGATCGCGCGGCGCTGGCGGATGCTGACGAGATTGAGATAGAGCGCGCGGAAACCGCGCAGCACCGAGCGCGCGAGGGTGCTGCGCTCGGCCGGCGGCAGCTCGGATGGCGCGTGCTCGGCCCACATCAGTCCGAACTGGTGGTGCGCGGCCTCGTCGCGCATGACCTGCGCGAGCATCGCCCTGAGCGCCGGATCGCGCGTGTGGCCGTGGATGTTGGCGAAGGCGCCCATCGCAAAGCCTTCGACGATGAGGCTGATGCCGACGAGCTTCTCGGCGACGCTCGGCGTGGCGATGAGATCGCGCAGGTACGCGCCGAACGCCTCGCCGACCGGGTAGGGAGCACCCCAGCGCGCGTCGATGTAGCGCGTGAACGCTTCCACGTGGCGCGCTTCCTCGGCGGCCTGGCCGGCGGCGAACGCGCGCGCCGCAGGGTGCGCGAACCGCGCGCAGAGCTGCGAGCAGATGGTGAGCGCCGCCTGCTCGCCGGCGAGGATGCCCGAAAGCAGCCAGCGCAGGACCTCGTCGGAAAGCCGCCGGCGCAGCGCGGGCGGCAGGGCGGCGGCACTCGGCGTGCGGCCCTCTGGGAACCAGCCTTCCGGCATGATCCCTTCTGCCTCGGCGGCGCGGCGCTCCAGGCCGAGCTCGGCGGGGTCCCAGGCGCGCGCCCGCGCCGCGCGGATCATGCGCGAAAGCTCGCCGTCCTCGGCCGCGTAATGGGCGACGTCGAGGATGGCGCCCGGATCGCCGCCGTCGAGCGTGCGGAAGAGAGCGCTGGCTGGGAAATCCGAACCCATGGCGTGTCCAGGTCGGGGGAAGGGCTTTGAAATGCTAACTGTTTCCCTCATACCTTTCATCCTATCATCGAACCCGAATTCGCCTGCGCCGCGCCGGCAGGCGCGGCGTTTTGCCTGGGGGTGGGTGTGCAGGAGCGGAGCGGCGGCGCGGGTTTCGGCCAGCACCGGCTATCGGAAACGATCGCCGCGCCGATCGCCTATACGCCCGATCACATCCGGGCCCGCATCGTGGCCGGGCGCAGCGAGCTCGAGGGCCAGCGCAAATTCGTGACCGTGCTGTTCGCCGACATCCGCGGCTCGACGGCGCTGATCGAAGCGATGGATTCGGAAGATGCGCTCGAGCGCCTCGACCCGGTCGTGCAGCGCATGATCGACGCCGTGCACCGCCATGAGGGCCTCGTCGCGCGCGTGCAGGGCGACGGCATCATGGCGCTGTTCGGCGCGCCGCTGGCGCGCGAGGATCACGCGCTCCAGGCCTGCAAGGCGGCGATGGCGATGCAGGCGGCGGTCGACGCGCTCGCCGATCCGCGCCTCAAGATCCGCATCGGCCTGCATGCCGGGCCGGTCGTCGTGCGCTCGATCGCGCACGACCTTTCGATCCACTACGACGCGGTCGGCGTCTCGGTGCACATCGCCGCGCGCATGGAGCAGCTCGCCGAGGTGGGCGAGATCCGGCTCACCGAGCAGGTGCGCGAGCTGGTCGAGGGCGAGTTCGAAATGGCGGCGGTCGGCAGGGTCGAGGTGAAGGGCCTCTCCGAGCCGATCGCGGTCTTCTCGCTGCAGGCGCGGAAGGCCGGGCGCTCGCGCTGGCAGATCCGGAAGGCGCGCGGCCTCACCGCGCTCGCCGGGCGGAAAGACGAGCTCGGCCGGCTCGACGCGCTCTATCAGGAGGCACGCGCCGGCAAGGGCCAGATCGCCGCCATCACCGGCCTGCCGGGCATCGGCAAGTCGCGCCTCATCCACGAGTTCCTCGCCGGCCTCGACGACGCCCGCACCAGCGCGGCGATGGTGGTGGAAGCGAGCGGCCAGCCCGACGGCCGCACCGAACCCTATCTCGCGGTCGGCAACGCGCTGCGCGCCTGGCTAAGCATCGGCGAGCGCGACCCGCGCGAGGAGGCTCAGCGCCGCGTCGACGCGTGGCTGGCGGGGCTCCGGTCCGAGCTCCGGACGTTCGCCCCGGCCTACCGCTTCCTGCTCGGCATGCCGCCGGCCGATTCGGCCTGGGAGCGGCTCGACCCCGCGGACCGCAAGGCCGAGATGCACCGCGCCATCGCGGCACTGCTCAAGGAGGGCGCACGCGAGCAGCCGCTGGTGCTCGTCGTCGAGGACCTGCACTGGATCGATCCCGAATCCGCGGATGCGCTGGCCTCGGCGGTGCCGGAGCTCGCCGGCTCCAAGGCGCTGCTGCTGCTGTCGTCGCGGCCGGAGTATCAGCACCGCTGGTCGGGCATGCCGGTGCATGAATTGGCACTCTCGCCCCTCTCGGCGGCGGACGAGCGCGAGCTGCTCGACCGTCTCTTGGGGGACCGCCCCGCGGGCGGCGGCGATCCCGGCGCGGAGCTCAAGACGGCGATCAGCGCGCGCGCCCAGGGCAACCCGCTCTACGCCGAGGAGATCCTGAGGGCACTCGCCGTCGGCGGCGCCATCAAGAAGGAAGGCGGCGCCTTCGTGCTCGCGCGCGACCTCGCCGCGATCGAGATTCCGGCGACGGTGCAGGCGGTGATCGCCTCGCGCATCGATGCGCTGCCGGCGGGCCCGCGCGGCCTGCTCGAGGTCGCGTCCGTCATCGGCCAGACCGTGCCGGCGCCGATCCTCGCCGCCGTCGCCGGCATGGATCGCGAGACCATGTTCGTGCTGACCGCCGCGCTGGTCGAGCGCAGCCTGTTGGACGAGATCAAGCAGGGCGCCGACGGCGAGTATGCGTTCTCGCACGCGCTGATCCGCGACGTCTGCTACGAGAGCATGCTGAAGTCGCGGCGGAAGGTGATGCACGGCGCGGCGCTCGACGCGTTCGAGGGCGCCTATGCCGACCGCCTCGGCGAGCACGCCGGCCGGCTCGCCGACCAGGCGGTGCTGGCCGAGCGCTGGGACGGCGCGGTCAAATACGGCCAGATGGCCGGCGCGCGCGCCGCCGAGCTCTCCGCCTACGGCGAAGCGGTCCGCGCCTACGACCTCGCGATCGACGCGCTCGAGCGCTCCGGCGCGACGAAGCCGGAGCTGGCCATCGATCTCCGCATCGCGCAGCAGGCGCCGCTCGGCGCGATGGGCCGCATCGCCGACATGGAGCGGCGCCTCGGCGAGGCGGAGGCGATCTGCCGCGGCATCGGCGACCGCCGGCGGCTCGGCCAGATCAAGCTCTCGCAAACCTTTGCGCTCAACTATCTCGGCAGGCTCAACGAGGCGATCGCGGCCGGGACCGAGGGGCTGGAGCTGGCCCGCTCCTATCAGGAGCACGTGCTCAGCCTCGGCGGCGCCTACTACCTGGCTCAGGCCTATCAATGGTCGGGGCAATACGGGCGTGTCGTCGAGCTGCTCGCCGCGGAGACTCATCGATTCAAGGGGCCGCTGCGCAGCCGGCGCATCGGCACCGCGGGAACGCTTTCCGTCCTCTGGTATGGGCTGCTCGGCGCCGCGCGCGCCTATCTCGGCGACTTCGCGCGCGCGACCTCCGATGTGGACGAAGCCGCTGCAATAGCGTCCGAAACCAAGCGGCCGTACGACCTCGTGCTCTCCAAATGGTACCAGGGCTTCGCCCGCTACCACCAGGGCAACGCGGCAGAGGCCCTGCCGCTGCTCGAGGAGGCGCATCGCCTTTGCGCCGAGGCCAGCATCGTGTTCCTCATGCCCGTCGTCGGCACCAGCCTCGGCTACGTGAAGGCGCTGCTCGGCCGTCACGCCGAGGGCATCGCCGATCTCGAGCGCGCGGCGCAGCAATCCCGGCAGACGCGTCTCGCTTATGCCATCGCCTGGTCCACCTCCTATCTTGGTCACGTCTATCTCATCGCCGGCGCGCCCGAGAAGGCGCGCGCCGCGCTCGAGGACGCGCGCAAAATCGCGCAGACGCACGGCTATCGCGGGGTGCAGGAGACGGCGCAGCGGCTGCTCGATGAGATCAGGCAAGGGGAGGGCGGTTCCGCTTCATGAGCGACGACGAGCGACTGCCACGATGGCCGAACGACCCGCCCGACGATAGCGACGATCTCGAAAAGCACGCCGAGCGCTACCGCAAGCTGCTGGGCGTCGACGATCTCGACGCGCTCACCGAACAGCTGCTGACGCTGCGGAAGGCGCGGCGCAAGGACGGGCCGCGGCCGCGGCGCAGCTACGACATCGGCGGCCGGCTGCCCCGCCGCGGGCTCGAGGTGGCGCCGCTCGATCCCGCCGACCGGCTTGCGATCGACTGGAGCCGACGCCCTCGGGCGGCGCTGCGCTCGTGGGGCTTGTCCGGCCGCTATGTCGCACTGACGGCGAAGCGGCCCTTCAGCTTCGCCCGCTTTCGCTTCGCGCTTCCCAAGCGCAGGCTAAAGCAACTCTACCCTGGCACCATCGTTGCCGCGCGCTGGGATGCGCACACGAAGCGCTTCCGCCTGATCCCGGCCTCGGGCTACAGCGAGAGCGGCGAATATGTGTACGCGCAGACGACGCGCGCGGGCGTCTTCACCGCGATCGGCCTGCCGCGCGATCCGCGCGTGCTTCTTGCGCTGCGCCTGCTGGCGACGCTGGCGCCGTGGGCGCGGACGGTCGGGCACGGCGGCGCGCCGATCGCCCAACCGATGCTCGACGCGCTGCTGAAGCAGAAGCTCGTGCGCGGCCTCGCCAAGGATGCGGCGCTGCTCGAGATCTTCGGCTACGCGGAGTCGGATTTCGCGGCACGGCTCGACGCGCCGGGAATGTTCGACTTCGCCGGCGGCAACATCGACGGCGCGCTCGATCGGCTGCCGGAGCTCGACCTGCTCGATGCGCTCGATCCGCCCAACCGGATGATCAAGCCGATCCCGGATCTCAGGCTGCCCGATGAATGGCCGCTGCCCAAGGGGCGCTGGGAAAGCCTCGGTCCTGTCAACGTCACCGGCCGCATCAAGGCGCTGGCGATTCACCCGGACAA
>SBBV01000133.1 GCA_005240015.1 Candidatus Odyssella thessalonicensis
CGACCTCGTCATCGCCTCGCAGCCCTATCGCGCGCGGGCGCCGGTGTCGTTCAAGGCGCAGAAGGTGCTGGCGCCGCTGACGCGCGGCCTCGCGCCGGGCGGACGGCTCATCGCCATCCACTCCGCCGGGCGCGATCCCGGCCTCGAGATCATCCAGCGCGTCTGGCCGGGCGAGAACCCGTTCACGACCGACCGCCACGAGCTCCTGAAGGCGACCAAGACCGAGCTCGGGCCGCTCGCGCGCGACTTCAACTTCAACGCCTATGCCGACGACCGCTCGATCTTCCGCTACGAGATGCACACGCTGCCGAACGAGATCAGCAATTCGATCGGCACCTCGACGCTGTTCGCGGCGTGGAACGCCGCGATCTACGTGGCGCAGATCGAGGACCAGCGGCTCGAGCGCACTGTCGGCGACCGCGCCTATCTCGATGCCACGCGCGAAGTGCTGCAGAAGCACGGCGGGCTCTGGTTCCAGGACGAATCCTTCGTGATCTCGCGCAAGCGCGATTGACCCTTGGGACGAGCCGCATGGGCGGGGCACGCGTGATGGACCGATCGATCGAGGCGCCGAGCGCCGTTTCCGCGGCCGACCTAGCCGCGCGCATCGCAGCGCTGGCCCGGGGCTATTCGCTCGAGGTTTCGAGCCGCAGCGCGCGCGATCTCGATGCGTGCCTGACGCATCTCGAAAAGGGCAGCGACGTCTACATCAACTTCATCGCCGGCGACGAGCTTGGCGCCAAGGTGCGCTGCGCGGCCGCGTTGAGCGCGAGCGGTTTCCGCCCGGTGCCGCATATCGGCGCGCGCCACTTGCGCAGCGCCGCGCAACTCGACGATCTCCTGGCACGCCTTGCGGGCGAGGCGGGTGTCGACCGCGCGCTTCTGATCGGCGGCGACGCGTCGGCACCGGCGGGCCCGTTCGCTTCGAGCCACGCCGTGCTGGCAACGGGGCTCTTGCAGAAACACGGCTTCCGCGCCGCCGGCTTCGCGGGCTATCCGGAGGGGCACCCGCAGATCGCTGCCCCCGTGCTGAAGCAGGCGCTCGAGGCCAAGCTCGCGCTCGCCAAGGCTCAGGGCATCGAGCCCTACATCGTCACGCAGTTCTGCTTCGAGCCGGTGGCGGTGACGTCGTGGCTCGCCGCGCTGCGCCGCGACGGTATTGCGGCGCCCGTACGCATCGGCCTCGCCGGGCCCGCCAACATCGCGACCCTGGTGCGCTTCGCCATACGCTGCGGCGTCACCAATTCGATCAGGGCGCTCACCGCGCGCGCCGACCGCTTCCTCCGCCTCGCCAGCGACAATGCGCCCGACACGCTGATCCGCGGCATCGCCGAGAGCGCAACCTCCGACGCCGACGCGCCCGGCGCCGGGACAGCGCCGCTGACCGGCGTCACCGGCCTCCACTTCTTCCCGTTCGGCGGCGTCGCCAAGACCGCGCGCTGGGCGAACGCGCTGAAGCGCGGGCGACTCCGCTTGAACGCCAGCGGAGGGCTTGACGTCGAGATGTAGGGTTCGCGACCCGCTCGGCCGCGTGGAAATCCGCCGACTACGCCACCTTGCGCGCAGCGGGGTGGATGAGCGCCGTGGGGGCGAGGCGCTCTTGCGGCAGGTGGACCGAGACGGTGGTGCCCTTGCCGGGCTCGCTGTCGATTGAAAGCGTGCCGCTGTGCGCCTCCACCAGCGTCTTCACCAGCGCCAAGCCGAGGCCGGTGCCCGGCTCGCCGCGCGGGGCGTGATCGAGCTGCACGAACGGCTCCATCGCCCGGGGAATGTCCTCGCGCTTGATGCCGACACCGGTGTCGCGCACCTGGATCAAGAGGCGTCCGCCCGGTTCGATCGCGGCGGTGAGCCAGATCTTGCCGCCGGCCGGCGTGAACTTGACCGCGTTGGAGAGGAGATTGAGCACGATCTGGCGCAAGCGCGTGGGATCGGCGCGCAGCCCGGGCAGACGCGTCGAGGCCTCGACGGTGAGCGAGACGCCGGCGCCGCGCGCCTGCGTCTCCATCAGCTGGCCGCACTGCTTCAAGGTGCCGGCGAGATCGATGATCGACTCGTTGAGCGGCTGGCCGCCCACCTCGATCTTGGCGACATCGAGGATATCGTTGATGAGTTGCAGCAGGTGCGCGCCGCTGCGGTTGATGTCGGCGACGTATTGGCTGTACTTCGCTTGCCCGATCGGCCCGAACACCTCGTTCTTCATGATGTCGGAGAAGCCGATGATGGCGTTGAGCGGCGTCCGGAGCTCGTGGCTCATATTGGCGAGGAAGCGAGTCTTGGCGCGATTGGCCTCGTCGGCGGCGTCGCGCGCCTTCCTGAGCGTATCGGCCATGCGCGCATTGCCGAGCAGCAAGAGCACGCGGTCGAGCGTGTGCGCGTGCAGTGCGTGCGCGAGATAGACGAAGATCGAGATCCAGACCGCGAGCAGCGTCGCGGTGAAGAGATGCGAGGGCGAGCCGTCGAGCGCCAGGCACACGCCGAATGGGGCTACGGCCGGCAGCACGAAGCCGTAGAAGGCCGGCAGGTACGACGTGTAGCCGGTGAGCGCCGCGGCGGAGAGGCCGGTGACCAGGAACACGTGCACGATGAGCAGGATGGGATCGTTGGGCGAGAACAGCGCGAAGCTGCCGATGCCCCAGAGCACGCCCGAGAGCAGCGTGCCGAAGGCGAAGGTGCGGCCCCAGCCCTTGGCGTCGCTGGCTTCGCGCGTCCGCTCGAAATAGCGCCGGCAATGGACCCAGCGCACGATCGCGGCGGCGATCAAGAGCGCGGCCCAGGAGATGAGATGCGGCGTCGAGGTCGCGCGCCAGAATACGGCCGCGACGAACATCGCCACCGCCATTTCGACCACCAGGAGGCCCGGCGCCTGCACGAAGAGCCCGCGCACGATTTCGGCGCGAAGCTCCTCCTGGGCGGCGGAATCAAGCGGCGCGTCGCGATTGGCCCGGAAGGCGCGCAGGATCAGCTCGAGCCGCGTCGGTTCACGATTCTGGCCGCGATTGAGTCCGAGCGCGATGTCTCCGAGCGGCATGGTGCGAAGCGAGCCTATGGACTGTCGGCGGGCAGCTGGCGCGGTGATATTCCTCATGAACATTGCGCTTCGGAGGGTTAACAAAACCTTTTCGCGGCCGACGCTCGCGGTGGGCGAAAAGCGCGCGGGTCCGATGCGCCGGTCCTGGCCGCGCGGGAGGCGTGATCGATGGGGCGTCGTGACCTTGGCATCAAGGATCGAGTTCCACTAACGTTCGAGCGTTCCAGAGTCCGATGGTCCGAAGCAAAACCGCACGGCGCATGCAGCGCTCGAGAGGGATCGTACTCGGCACGCCGGCGGCGCCGCCTCCGCCGGAGGCCGGAGCGGGGCCGCGCGCGCCCATGCATTGGCGCCATTGGCGCAATAGCGGCGTCGCGCTCTCCGCGCTGCTGCACGCCGCCGTGCTTGCCGGGCTCACGCTGAGTGTTCCCGTGTTCGGACGGCCCAGCGCCGAGGAGGCGGCCATTCCGGTCGAGATCGTCGAGCGCAAGCCCGAGACCAAGCCGGAGGAAGCAGAGCCAAAGAAGGCACCGGAGCCCGAGCCGCCCAAGGGCGCGCCGCCCAAAGCCGAGCCTCCCAAAGCCGAGCCGCCCAAAGCCGAGCCGCCCGCGCCGCCGCCGCTGCCGGCCGCCAAGCCGGCCCCGCCGGCGCCGTCTCAACCAGCGCAACCCGCGCCGCGCGCCGAGATGCCGGAGCGGCCATCCGCCGCGCCCGAGGCGCCGCCGCCGCGTCCGCTGCCGTCGCCCAGCGTCGTCCCGCCGGCGCCGCGCGCGCCCGGCCCCGACGGCGGCCAG
>SBBV01000120.1 GCA_005240015.1 Candidatus Odyssella thessalonicensis
GCGAGCGCATCGCGACGATGCGCGCGGCCGAGGCCAGCGGCCGCGCAGCGCCGGCGAGCGCGTGCCCGAGCGCCACCACCAGCGATTGGGCGAGGCACATCGGCGCGACGAGCGAGCGGAACGCGTGCGACTCGTCCTCGTGCAGCTCGAATGCGATCGAGGCGCAGGCCGCGAGCGGGCTCAACGGGCCGTCGGTGATGGCAATGATCGAGACGCCGCGCTCGCTCATGTCCTTCGCAAGCGTCACGACATCGGGCGAATAGTCCTTGAAGCTGACCGCCACCAGCGCGTCGCGCCTGCTCGCGGTGCCCGCCTGGAGCCGCGTCGTGCCGCCGACGCCGTCGATGAGATGGGCGCCGAGATCGAGCCGGCAGATCGCGTAGTGCAGATAGAAGGCCACCGGAAAGGAGCGGCCCTGCGCCAACAGGTAGATGCGCTCGGCGCGGGTGAGCAGGCGCACCGCGCGCTTCAGGTCCGCCTCGCGGATCGTCTCGTGCAGGTGCTCGAGCGCGGCGACGCCGTCTCCGACGAAGCGCGCCAGCACCTCGCCGGCGCTCGCCGGCGCTGCGCGGCCGCTGGCCTCGGCCGCGCGCATCGTCGCGATGCGCTCGCGATAGCTGGGGCCGGCGCCCTCGACCAGACGGGAGCGGAACACCTGCTGCAGCGCGCTGAAGCCGTCGTAGCCGAAGGTGTTGGCGAAGCGCACGATGCTCGACGGCTGCACGCGCGCACGGTTGGCGATGCTCGCCACGGTGCCGAGCGCCATCTCGTTGGGATGATGCACGGCGAACTCGGCGATCTGGCGGAGCCGCGCCGGCAGCGCGATCTGGCGGCGCGCGATCGCGGTCTTGAGGTCGTCGAAGGTGAGGGGAGCCGCCATGCCTCGTCCCGTGCCGTTCTGGGGGCCGCTCGCCGGCCTTTACAGCGCATCATAGAATAGGTATTCTAAGAAAGAAATAGATTAGAACAAAAATTCTATAGGGCAGGATCGGACGTGGCTTCGGGCAAGCAGCGCATCGGCTTCATCGGCGTCGGCATGATGGGGCACGGCATGGCGAAGAACCTCGCCGAGAAGGGGTTCCCCGTCGCCGTGCTCGGCCACAGGAACCGCGCGCCGGTCGAGGATCTCCTAAAGCGCGGCGCGCGCGAGGCGAGGCATCCGGCCGATGCCGCCGCCGGCGCCGACATCGTCTTTCTCTGCGTCTCGGGCTCGCCGCAGGTCGAGGCCATCGTCTACGGCGCCAACGGGCTCATGGGCGCCTCGCGCCAGGGCCTTCGCGTCGTCGACTGCTCGACGAGCGAGCCCGAGTCGACCGCGCGCATCGCGCGCGACTTCGCGCAAAAGGGCACCGCCTTCATCGACGCGCCGCTGGCGCGCACGCCCAAGGAGGCCGAGGAGGGCCGCCTCAACGTGATGGTGGGTGCCACGCCGGCCGACTTCGCCGCGATCGAGCCCGCGCTGAAGGCCTTCGGCGAGAACATCTTCCATGTCGGCGGGCCGGGCGCCGGCCACAAGCTGAAGCTGCTCAACAATTTCCTCGCGATGGGCTACGCGGCGCTGATCGCCGAGGCGCTCGCGGTCGGCGCCAAGATCGGCGTCGATCTCGAGGCCTTCCACAGAGTCGTGAGCGTCGGCGGCGCCAACAGCGGCATCTTCCAGCTGCTCGTGCCCAAGGCGCTCAGGGGCGACTACAGCGGCCTGCCGTTCGTCCTGTCGCTCGCGCAGAAGGACATGCGCTACTACACGCACATGGCCGAAGCGGCGGGGATGACGAGCTTCTTCGGCGAGATGATCCACCAGACGCTGACCCAGGCCAGCAACATGGGCTTCGGCGGCAAGATGGTGGGCTCGCTCATCGAGATGCAGGAGAAGATCCACGCGGTGCGCGTGGCGGCCAAGGCCGCCGCCTGACGCCGCGATGAAGCGCGGGCGGCGCGCAATGCCGCCGAGACCACGGAGGAGGACGCACATGAACGGGAAGCGCATCACGCGGCGGAGGCTGGTCAGGACCAGCGCGATGGCCGCGGCACTCGCCGGCGGGGCCACGCTGATGGGGCCGTGGAAGCATCTCCATGTCCAGGCGCAGGGAGCGAAGAAGCCGATCAAGCTCGGCCTCACCTGCGACGCCAGCGGCCAGTACGGCAATTCGGGCCAGGACGACGTGCGCGGCATCCGCATGGCGATCGACGAGTTCAACGCGAGAGGCGGCGTGCTGGGCAGGAAGATCGAATGGATCACCGCCGACACCGAGACCAATCCGGCCACCGGCAGCCGCGTCGCCGAGCGCTTCATCACGCGCGAGGAATGCGGCTTCCTGATCGGCGCCGTGCATTCGGGCGTCGCCAACGCGATCACGCAGGTGGCGGCGAAATACGGCACCGTCTATCTCAACACCAATTCGAGCGCGCCGTCCGAAGCGGGCGAGAACTGCAGCCGCGTCAAGTTCGTCTGGGACGGCAACGGCACGAACTTCGCCAAGGCCACGGTCAAGAACGCCGTCGCCGGCATCGGCAAGAAGTGGCTGCTGCTCACCAACGACTATGTCTGGGGCCACACCACCTCGGCCGCGACCAAGGCGCAGGTGGAGAAGGTGGGCGGCCGCATCGTCGACAACCTGCTCGTGCCGCAGAACACGCGCGACTTCACTTCCTATCTCTTGAAGATCCAGCAGGCGAAGCCTGACGTGGTCGCGACCGCGGTCGGCGGCGACGACATCAAGGCGCTGCGCCAGCAGGTGGCGCAGCTCAAGATGGACGGCAAGCCCGCCTGGATCAACAACCAGCAGGACTGGCCCGATGTCTGGGGCGCGCCCGACACGCTGTTCGGCGTGTTCGGCACCACCTGGTACCACAAGCTGCCGCTGCCGGGCGTGGCCGAGTTCGTGAAGCGCTGGCAGACGGCCTACAAGGACTCGCCGATCCCCGTGCCCGGCAACGTCTCCTACAACGGCTACATGGCGACGCGCGAGCTGCTGCGCGCGATCGAGCGCGCCGGCGGCACCAACAATGTGAAGGTCATCAAGGAGCTCGAGAACATCAAGGTCTCGGCCAAGGACCGCATGCAGCATTTCGATGCGCACATGAATCCCGCGACGCATCAGATGCAGCAGACGATCTACCTCGCGCGCCGCAACCCGAAGCCCGCCGACAAGACGGATCTGTTCGAGATCATCAGCTGGACCGATCCCAAGACGGCGGAAGACGATGCGGCGCCGACCAAGTGCAAGCTCGTGCCGTACGAGAAAGTGCCGAACTACGAGCTCTGACGGGGATCCGGTAATCCTCCCTTCCTGACCCCCGGCCGAACCCTCCCCTGCGCGCTTGCCGCGCAGGGGAGGGCGTTGTCTATGATGCGGCGAGAACGGTTGGGGGCCTGAGGCACTGATGCAAGCCGTTCTCGACCTGCTGCCGCATCTCCTGAACGGCCTCACCTTGGGGCTGCTGTTCGCGCTGATAGCGCTGGGCTTCATGCTCATCGTCGGCGTGATGGAGCAGATCAACCTCGCGCACGGCTCGCTGTTCGCGCTCGGCGCCTATGTGGCGCTCGTCGTCATCGGGCCCGACAATCTGCCCGAATCGCTGCGCGCGTTCTGGTCCGCACTTCCCGTGGGCTGGCGCTACGTCGCGGCGCTGGTCGTGGCACCGCTCGTGGTCGCCGTCGTCGGCATGGGCCTCGAGCTCTGCATGCGCCGCACCTACGGCAAGGACCCGCTCTACGGCCTCCTGCTCACCTTCGGCGCCGCGATGGTGCTGGAAGAGCTGATCCGCGTCGTCTGGAGCACGCGCGACTATGTGCTGCCGCTGCCCGAGGGCATCGGCGGCGGCTTCATCTTCCAGGGCCTGATCTGGTCCACCTACCGCTTCTACGCCGCGGCCTTCGCGATCGGCGCGATCCTCGTCGTGTGGCTCTTCATTGAGCGCACGCCCTACGGCGCGATCATCAAGGCCGGCGCGCATGACAGCGAGATCGTGCGGGCGCTCGGCATCAAC
>SBBV01000199.1 GCA_005240015.1 Candidatus Odyssella thessalonicensis
CCGCCGAACCCTGGCCCGCTTCGGCGCCGCTCGACCAGGCCGCGATAACGACCGCCTGCGCCATCCGCTACGTGCGGCTCGTGGATGCCGAGCAGATGCCGCCCGGCCGCTATCCTGCGCTCGACGCGCTCTCCGACCGCTGCGAGGCGCGGCCCGAGTTCAAGGCCACCTATCCTGCCGATTACGTCGTGCCGAAAGGCCAGTAGCGTCAGTTGCCGGTGCGTTTCGCGCGCAGCAGGGCGGGCGCCTCGGTGCGCTCGATGAGCAGCGTGGGGCTGAGATAGGTGTGCGGCTCGGCGCCGTCGCTGCGAAACGCGAGGATGAGCGCCGCGCCGCGCTGACGGTCGCCACCCAGCAGCGTCTCGAGCGCGATCGAGAGGGTGAGACCGCCGCCGGGCCGCGTGGCCAGCGCGATCCCCGCGCGGTTCACCGGGAGCCGCTCCGGAAAGGCGGCGCGCACGCGCTTCAGGCCGACGAGCTCGACATAGCCCGACGCGGCGGCGCGCTCGGCCAGCGCCGGATCGCGCGCGGAGAAGTCGATTTCGACGCGGCAGGCGCGCATCTGGGCCGCGCTCGGCGCCGGCAGCGAGAGCGCGTTGCCGTAGCCCTTCAGCGCCTCGGGCGCGGCGCCGGCGCAAACGAGTCGCCCGCGCTCGGGGGCGAACGCCATCTCGGAGCGCGCCGGGGCCGCGAGCGCGAACAGCGCCAGGCTCATTCCTTCTCCGGCTGTGAGGCGGATCACATAATGCGGCCAAGCGGAGCCGCATCGCGGTAATTGCGCAGCCGCAATGCGGCTCCATACTGTCACTGCGAAGCGATGACCATCATTGCCGGGCCTGGAAGGACTTGGCCGAGACCACCTCCGGACGCACCGTATCCGCGTTGCCGGCAAGCTCCACGACCTTGAGGTGATACTCCCGCGCCTTCACCATGTCGCCGGCCTTCTCCGCGGCGTGTGCGGCGCCGGCATAAGCGCGCAGCCGATTCGGCTCCTTGCGGATGGTCGCTTCGAAGGCGGCCAGCGCTTCTTTGAATTTTCCGTGCTCCAGCAGCATCTCGCCCAGGAGCTCGCGTGCCGGCGCCAGCGGCCCCGGCGTTACTGGATGCTTCTCGGTGCGGTCCTCGAGCTCGGCTGCGGCGCTCAAGGCCTGGACCGCCTCGCCGGCCTTGCCCTCCGCATTGAGCGCCCAGGCGCTCGCCGCTTGCCATTGGATTTCCACCTGCTGCGCCCAATAGGCGTTCTTCTTGGCGCCGAGCCGGTCCTTGAGCGCGGCGAGCTTCGCGAGATCGGCGCGCGCAGCCGCCGGATCGCCCGAGCGCGCTGCTCCCAGCGCACGCGCGAAGCGCGTGATGGCTTCGACGAACTCGAACGGCGTCGCCCGGACCGGAAGCGCCGCAGCACCTTTCCAGTCGTGGCGCTCGACCATGTAGCGCGCCGGGCTCGCGGCCAATGCGAAATGACCGACGAAGAAGTCAGGTTTGATCCCGTGCACGGCTTGCATCTCGTCCGCGGCGGCCCGCGCCTTCTGGTCCTGCCCGAGCTGGAGGTAGGCGTAGACGAGATAGTCCATGAAATGCAACTGCTCGTCGGGATCGTTGTTGATCTTGGCGAAGCGGGCCGCCTTCACATTCGAAGCGATCGAGTCCTGCCAGAGGCCGACGCGGGTGAAGATGTGCGATGGCATGTGCTGCGCGTGCGGCGAGTCTGGCGCCACCTCGACGTAGCGGCGCGCGGCTGAGAGACCCTTGGCCGCGATCGCGGGATAGTCGTAGCTGTGGATGAGGTAGTGCGGCACGCCAGGATGATCCGCCCGGCGCGTGAGCATCTTCTCAAGGATGGCGGCCGCCTTCAGCTGATTGGCATAGGTCTTGTCGTCTGGCGCGGCGGCGACGTTGAGGACGAGCGCGTAATAGATTTGCGCCTCGTCATCGTCCGGGTATTTCTGCGCGAGCTGCTCGACCGCGCGCAGATAGGCCTGCAGCCGAGCGCGGTGATCCAGCCTGTCGTGATCGGCATAGAAGGCCGCGATCGCCTCGATGTAGTCGCGCTCGCGCTGGGTCTTCGCCCCGAGCGCCCGCCCCTTCTCGACTGCCGCCGATCCCTCGGCGAGCGCCTGTGGCGAAGGCGGAATCCAAGGAATGCGCATCTTGCTCAGCGCGATGCCCCAATACGCGATCGCGCAAGTCTTGTCGGACGCGATCACGCCCTCGAAGCGCTGATGCGCGGCCTGGTACCAGAACGAATGTTGATAGGCCAAGGCTTCATTGAAGCGCTTCTGCGCGTCGGGCTGGCACGAGGTCGCGAATTCCACTTTTCCCAGCTGTGCCGTTTTCGCCGTCTGCGATATCACGGCCGAGGGTGCGACGGACGAAGCGAGGGCGATTGCGAGAGCGAGTCTGGCTGACATTGGTCACTCCTAGCGTGTGAGCTCCCCATCCCCGGTTCTCGGCACGACTGTAGGGGTGCCCAGCGCGAGATAAAGGCCGTGGCGTGCAATGGACTACTTCAGCGGTCGGAGTAATCATCGCGGCATGGATAAGCTCGCGGCGATGCGCACCTTCGTCCGGATCGTCGACACCGGCAGCCTCACCGCCGCCGCGAGTGATCTCGGCACGTCCTTACCAACCGTTGTCCGGACCCTGGCCACGCTCGAGCGCCAGATCGGCGTGCCTCTGCTGAACAGGACGACGCGGCGCATTCGCCTCACCGATGAAGGGGGGCAATACCTCAGCCTCTGCCGCGACGTGCTGTCCGCCATTCAGGAGACGGAGCATGCCGTGCTGTCTCGCCGCCGCGAGCTGCGCGGCAGGCTGACCGTCACCGCTTCCGTGGAATTCGGCCGGCGTTATGTCGCGCCGATTCTGGCGCGCTTTCTCGCCCTCCATTCCGGGATGAGCGCCGACCTGCTGCTGCTGAACCGCGTGGTCAATCTAGTCGAAGAGGGGGTCGATGTCGCGATCCGGATCGCCCACCTTAGGGATTCTTCGCTCGTCGCCATTCCGGTCGGGCATGTGCGGCGCGTCGTGTGCGCGAGCCCTTCCTACCTCAAGCGCAACGGCGCACCCAAAGCGCCGAGCGATGTCAAGGATCACCGCTGTATCAGGCACACCATTCTAACTCCCCGCAACGATTGGCAATTTCGCGTCGGCCAACGCAAGGCGACGATTCCCATCACCCCCGTCCTCACGTCGAACGATATCGAAAGCGCCCTGAACGCGTGCATCGGCGGGCTCGGGCTCGGCATGTTCCTGTCGTACATGGTCGCGCCGCATCTGAGGGCGGGACGGTTGATTTGCGTCCTCGAGCCATTCGAGCCCGAGCCCGTTCCAGTCCAGATCGTCTACGCTTCTTCGAAGCTGATCTCGACTGGCGTGCGCGCGTTCACCGAGTTCTGCGCCAAGGAGCTGAGGCAGATGAAGTTCGGCTGACGGCGGCGCGTTACCGACCGAAGCCTTCGATCTGCCGGTAGTGCGGCCAATCAGTCATAGGGCTCGATCGGGTTGAGATCGCGCGCGCCGGCGCCCTCGAGCAGCGCACGAAACGCGGCATCGATCGCGGCGCGCGCGGCCCTGGCGCCGGCCTTGAGCTGCAGCAGCGCCGAGAAGGGCTGCGCCTGATCGGGGAAATGATGGATGCGCACGCGCACGCCCTCGGCCGGGGTGGCCCTGAGGTACGAGCCGTACCAGGCGCCGTCGCGGCCCTGCCAGACCCAGGGACCGGCCGCGTTCAGTGCGGCGTGCAGCTCTTCGAGCGAGCGCGCGTAGGAAAAATCGTAGGCCCAGTCGGCGTCGGCGGCCGTCCTCAATGCGTCGAGCCGGTGGCGCGGCGGCGGCTGTCGGCCGAGAGCGTCGTGATGCCGGTGACGATCACGACTTTGCCGGTCGATTTGCGCGACAGCAGCATCTCGAGCGCGTCGGGCGTCTCCTCGAGCTGGAACGTGTTGGAGACGTGCGGCGCGAGCAGGCCGTCGATGTACCAGCCGAGGAGTTCCTCGAACGATTTCCGGATCACCGAGGGATCGCGCTTGAGGTACGCGCCCCAGTAGCAGCCGATGATCGAGACGTTCTTGACCAAGAGCAGGTTGGCGGCGACCGACGGGATGCGGCCCGAGGCGTAGCCGATGGTGAGGATGCGCCCCTCCCAGGCGACGCAGCGCAGCGAGGCATCGAAGATGTCGCCGCCGATGGGATCGTAGATCACGTCGGCGCCGCGCTTGTCGGTGAGCTCGAGCACGCGCGCGCGCACGTCTTCCGAACCGTAGTCGATCACGTGCTGGGCGCCGTTGGTCTTGGCGATGTCGAGCTTCTCGGCGCCGCGCGCGGTGCCGATCACGGTGGCGCCCAGGATCTTGCCGATCTGCACCGCGGTGAGGCCGACGCCGCCGGCGGCGCCATGCACGACCAAGGTCTCGCCGGCTTTGAGCTGGGCGCGGTGGCGCAGCGCCACATGCGAGGTGCCGTAGGCGACGGGAAATCCCGCCGCCGTCATCGCATCCATGCTCTTCGGGATGTGGAAGACAGCCTCGGCCGGCGCCAGCGCGCGCTCGGCGAAGGCACCGCGCCCCAGGATCGCCATCACGCGGTCGCCTTCCTTGATGCCGATGACGCCCTCGCCCACCGCGTCGATCTCACCCGCCGCCTCGAGCCCGGGCACGAACGGGAACTCGGGCCTCTCCTGGTATTTGCCGGCGATCATCAGCGTGTCGGCGAAATTGACGCCGGCCGCCTGCACCGCGATGCGCACCTGGCCCGGGCCGGGCTCGGGAACCGGGATCTGCTCCACCACGAGGCTCTTGGGCTCGCCCCACGCCTTGCACTGGACCGCGCGCATCATCATGGCTCATCCCCTCGTCGTCTGGCCGCGCCGGCGCCCGCGTCTGCGGCCGCGTCGCCGCGAACCGTCGTCACGCCTCCGCGGCTTCGGCGATGCGCGGCCGGCCGTGCGGCCAGCCGGCCACGGTGCGGATCTCGCCGACGTCGCGGCCGGCGCGGTTGAGGACGCGCGGCGCCGCGAAGGCCGCCAGCGCCTCCCAATCCGCGTCGTCGAGCACTTCGAGATAGCGGAGAATCGCCGCCAGCGCCACTTCCGACGCGCGCTTGGCGCCGTCGTCGATCTTGAGCGCGATGCCGACGCCCAGCTCGTAGAGCGCCGCCACGAACACGCCCTCGGCGCCGGTCTTGACGTAGAGCTCGGTGCTCTTGCGCCCGATCAGCGCGGTGCAGAAGCGGCCGGTGCCCGCGACCATGAACGGATTGCGCGCCACCGCGTTGCGCAGGCGCCGGATCGCCGACTGGCGCGCCACTTTCAGGCCGTGCGGATCGGCGACGCGCGCCATCGCCCGCGCGAGGGCCGCGAGCGTGATGCCCCAATTGGGCACGCTGCAGCCGTCGATGCCGATCGGCGCCTGCGCCAGGTCCTCGCCGGTAAGCTCGGAGAGCGTGTCGCGCACGCGGCGCTGCACCGGGTGATCGGGCTCGTTATAGCCCGCGACGGGCTCGTTCCGGGCCAGCGCGGTGGCCAGCATCGCGAGGTGCTTGCCCGAGCAGTTGTTGTGGAGCGCGGTCGGCGCCTCGCCCGAGCGGATCAGCGCGTTGGCTGCTTCCGACTCGTAGGGGTAATGCGCGCCGCAGGCGAGGTGGCTCTCCTCCAGACCCATGCGCTCCATCCAGGCGCGCGCCACGGCGACATGCGCGCGCTCGCCGCCGTGCGAGGCGCAGGCGAGCGCGAGTTCGTTGAAATTGGCCTGGCAGACATCGGCCGCGCCGGTTTCGAGGAACGGCACCGCTTGGAGCAGCTTGATCGCCGAGCGCGGGAAGATCGGCGTCTCGACCTCGCCCCAGGACGCGACGCGCGCGCCGGTGGCATCGTAGACGCAGGCGGCGCCGCGGTGGCGGCTCTCGACCACGCCGCCGCGGCTGACTTCGATGAGGACGGGATTGATCGTTTCGGGCATCGCCATGCGTCTATCGCAAGTGTCGCGGCGCGGCTAGGCCCTCCCCTCACTTCCCAGGCAATGCAAGTGCATTGCCTGGGCCCCCTTCTCTCCCACTGCGTGGGAGAGAGAAGGAAGCGAGCGGATCGCAATCTTTTCTCTCTCCCGCGGAAGCGGGAGAGAAGGGGGCCCGTTCGCCACTTGGCGAATGGGACGTGAGGGCAACGGCGCTTGCGTTGTGGATTGGACGGCGGCAAGACTCCGAATATGCGCGGCTATTTCGGCATCGGCGTCGAGGGAATTTCGAAGGCGATGAACGCGGGCAGCCTGTTCCGCACCGCGCATGCGTTCGGCGCCTCTTTCGTGTTCACCGTGGGCGCCGTCTATTCGAAGCGCGAGATGGAGAATTCCGACACGTCGAAGAGCCGCGGCCATATCCCGCTCTACGAATTCGCCAACGCCAGGGAGCTGCGCCTGCCGGTGGGCTGCACCCTGGTCGGCGTCGAGCTGCTCGACGACGCCATCGAGCTCCCGAGCTTCCACCACCCGCCCGCCGCCGCCTACATCCTCGGGCCCGAGCGCGGCGCGCTCTCGCCGGAGATCCAGGCGCTCTGCGATTTCACGGTCAAGATCCCGACCCGTTTCTGCGTCAATGTCGGGCTCGCCGGCGCCATCGTCATGTATGACCGGCTGTTGAGCCTCGGCCGCTTCGCCGCGCGGCCGCTGAAGGCGGGCGGGCCCGCGGCGCCGCTGCCGCCGCCGCCGGCCTTCGGCGCGCCGCTCTGGGAGAAGAAGCGCAGGCGCCGTGGGGGCGCTTGAGCCTGCGAACGCGTATTTGATCCGGGAGATTGGGGATGCGGGCGAAACTTGTGCTCTTGCTGGCCTTGGCGGCGCTCGAGGCCGCGCCGGCCGGCGCTCAGACGCTCATCGGCCGCTTCGACAAGTGGGAGGCCATACGCGGCGGCAGCGCCCAGGAGCCGATCTGCTTCATCGCCGCGGTTCCCGCCAAGAGCGAAGGCAAGATCGCCAAGCGCGGCGACGCCATCCTCATGATCGGGCACTTTCCGAAGAAGAAAGCCTTTGGCCAGGTGCAGGTGAAGGTGGGCTTTGCCTTGAAGAAGGGCGCCAGGCTCGAGCTCGCGGTCGGCGCCAAGAGCTTCAAGCTCGTCGCCGACGGCGATTCCGCCTATGGCGAGAACGCCAAGGAGAACGGCGAGATCGTGGCCGCGCTCAAGGCCGGCAAGACCGCATCGGCCACCGGTCTTCCCGCCAACGGAGCCAAGATCGTCGACACCTACCCGCTCGACGGCTTCGCCAAGGCGCTCGCCGCGATCGACGCGGCCTGCGGGCGGAAATGACATTCCTCCCCCGCGCAGCGGGGGAGGACGGGAGGGGGCGAGTCCGCCGGGACGCCGCTCGCGATTTTGACTGGCTCCCTCC
>SBBV01000498.1 GCA_005240015.1 Candidatus Odyssella thessalonicensis
GCGCCTCTACCGCGCGATCGCGACCATGGATGCGAGGGCGCCGCTGCCGAGCCTGCGCAGCCAGACGCCGACCTGGAAGAACGCGGCCGCCCTCGCGCGCGCGTGGGAGCTCAACAACCTCGCCGAGCGGCTGGAGCAGCTCGCCAAGGGCGAGACCGCCGCCGCGTAGGTGCAGAATGGTCGCTTTGGGAACCGGCGCGCTGGCGCCCCCAGACGGATTCGAACCGACGTTACCGACGTGAGAGGCCGGCGTCCTGGGCCACTAGACGATGGGGGCGTGGCGCGGAACGCATCATCTAGCCCGCGCACCCTCGCCGCGCAAGGGCAGCGATCAGGAATCAGATGTCAGGCATCAGTGATCAGGCATCAGAGACCTCCACCTGATCCCTGACCTCTGATCCCTGATCTCTGGAATCAGCACACGTTGCGGTGCTTGCCCTTGGGCAGGCGCTCGCGCAGCACGATGCGGTGCTTGGCCTTCGAGTGCGTGACGACCCAGCGCAGCTGGCCGGTCGACAGCATGTATTCCTGATTGCAGAAGACTTTGCGGTGCAGGTATTTGCGCTGCAGGCCGGCGTTGAGCTGCTTGTGCTCCTCGACCGAATAGATGCGCTCGGTCTTGGCGAAGCCCTTGAGCCGCGCCGGCTCGCCCTTGTCGTCGAGCGCCCAGAGATCGGTGACCGCTTCGGCGGCCCCGCCCGTCGCAAAAACGATCGCGGTGACGGCAACGGCGATCAAGACCAGCTTTATCATCGTCTTCTCGTTGGCAGGCAGGCGGCCTCGGGGGAAGAGGCGTTGCGCGGGAGCGAGGTTATGCAGCAGTTGGGTTAATTCATGGCAAATCCGCCGGCCCTGCAACCCCCGGCCGAATAGGGTTAACGGATTATGGCGAGCCGGTCAGCTGGAGGGCACGCCGCATTCCTGCGCGAGTTCGGCCGCCGGCGGGCGCGAATAGAGTTCGAGCGCGCCGCGCCGGCCGGTGCTGCGGGTGGTCCAGACGAGCCGCATCGACTGGAGATCGGGCGCCAGCTCGCCCACATGCGAGCCGTCCGTCACGTAGTCGGGCCGCGGGGCGTCGAGCGCTTCGAACATCTCGATCCGCCGCGTCGCCGGCTCCACGATCGCGCGCATCCGGAACGGCACGGTCTCGCCGTGCGGCTCGTGCCGGTAGCGCACGCGGCCGTCGCCGTTGAGCTCGAACCTGCCGTCGGCCCGGAACGCGGCCCGCGTGAACGCGATCCGCACCACCTGCTCGAGCGCCTCGCCCTCCCAGCGGAAGAGGCCGCACCAATGGCGCGGCAGCCGTTCGGCGAAGCCCGGCTCCGCCGGCGCCTGCTGCGCGACGGCCGTCGCGGGCGTCGCGATCAGGAGCAGGACGATGGCCGCGAGCGCACGCATGGCGCGGCTAGGACCGCGGCAGGAAGGCCATCGGCCGCTTGGGCCTGCCGCCGCTGCTGGCCGCGCGCGCCGCCGCGACGAAGCGGTCGACATGGGCGGGATCGGTGTTGAATGCGGTGACGAGCCGCGCCGTGTGCCAGTGGGCGTTGCCCCAGTGATAGAAGGTGAAGCCGGCCTTCTCGAGCGCGCGCCACATCGGGCCGGGCATGTTGGCGAAGACGACGTTGGCGCGCGGCATGTGGTGCAGCTCGATGTCGGGCACGCGCGCGAGGCCGTTCACGAGCCGGCGCATCATCGCGTTGGCATGGCGCGCCAGTTCGAGCCAGAGCCCTTTGTGGATGTAGGCGTCGAGCTGGGCCGAGAGGAAGCGCATCTTGGAGAAGGTGTGGCCCGCGCGCTGGCGGCGATAGACGAACGACGCGGCGCGCGCCTTGTCGAACACCACGACCGCCTCGGCGCCGAAGCAGCCGTTCTTGGTGCCGCCGAACGAGAGGATGTCGACGCCGGCGCGCCAGGTGATGTCGGCCGGCCGGCAGCCGAGCGCCGCTACCGCGTTGGCGAAGCGCGCGCCGTCCATGTGCACGGCGAGCTTGTGGCGCTTGGCGAGCTTGGCCATGCGCGCGATCTCGCCGGGCGAGTAGACGTGGCCGAACTCGCTGATCTGGGTGATGCTGACCGCCGCCGGCTGGACCGAGTGCGTATTGCTCGGCCGGTATTGCGCGATCGCCTTGGCGAGCTCGGGCGCGAGCAGCTTGCCGTCGACGCCCGGCAGCGGGATCGGGCGCGCGCCGCCGGTGAACATCTCGGTGGCGGTCACCTCGTCGCCGTAGATGTGCGAGCTTTCGAGGCAGAACACGCCGCCATAGGTGGGGAGCGCGAGCGAAAGCCCGAGCACGTTGGCGGCGGTGCCGGTCGCGACCGGGAACACCGCCACCTCGCGCTCGAACAGGCGCGAGAACTTCGCCGTGAGCCCGCGCGTGATCGGGTCGTTGCCGTACGGCATCACGTTGGACACCGAATTGGCGCGTGCGAGCGCCGCTGCGATCTCCGGCGCGGCGCCGGTCGTATTGTCGGATGCGAAGTTCATACCGAGTGTTCGAAGCTTGGGGTGGCGGAACGGGCAAGAAGTGAACAGGGAGCCGGGGAGGCGGGGAGAAAAAGGATTGAGCGCAAAGCGCGCCAGAAC
>SBBV01000503.1 GCA_005240015.1 Candidatus Odyssella thessalonicensis
ATCCGAGAGACCATAGAGCACGCCCTGCATCGTCGTGTCGGTGCCGGTGCGCTGGTTGTCGCGGTATTGCTTCATCGAGTGCAGCAGGTAGTCCTCGCGCTGGCCGGCAAGCCGCGGCATCTGCGCGCGGCCGGCGTAGGTGCGCTCGTGGCAGGACGGGCAGCGCAGACGCTCGGCGAGCGCGGCGCCTTTCGCGGCCTTCTCCTCATTGCGTGTGCCGGGACCGGGGCGGGGCCGCAGGCGTGCGTAATAGGCCGCCAGGTCGGCGATCTCCGAGTCGGTGAGCGGGCGCGAAACTTCCTGCATCGCATCGACGATGCGGATGCGCTCGCGGAACAGGATGAGCTGCAATGTCGTGAAGGTCTCGGGCTGGCCGGCGAGCGAGGGGATGTTCTCGAGCGCCGAATTGCCGTCGGCGCCGTGGCAGGAGGCGCAGGCCTGCGCCGCCTTGGCGCGGCCGCGCTCGACGTCGCCCGCGGCCCCGGCCGCGGCCGCCCAGAACAGCACGAGAGCGGCCGGCCCCAGCACCCGAAGGTGCCGGCGCCGGCCGCCCGGTTCTCTTCGCGTGATGCGTCGCAACCGGCTCAGCGGCTGTAGCTCACGCGATAGATGGCGCCGTTCTCCTCGTCGGAGATCAGCAGGGCGCCGTCCGCCATCTGCATGACGTCGACCGGCCGGCCCCAGAAGCTGTTGGCGCCCTCGTCGAGGAAGCCGCTGAGGAACGGGAAGAGCTTGGCCTCCTTGCCGTCGGGGCTCACCTGCACGCTGACCACGTCATAGCCGTACTTCTTCGTGCGGTTCCACGAGCCGCGGCGCGCGACGAAGATGCGGTTGCGATACTCGGCCGGGAACATCTGGCCGGTATAGAAGCGCATGCCGAGCGCCGCCGCGTGCGGCCCCAGCGTTACGACCGGCTTCGTTACGCCGTCGCAGGGATTGTCCTTCTTCAGGTCCTGGTCGGGAATCCCCATCGCGTGGCAGTAGGGGAAGCCGAAGTTCTGGCCCGGCTGGCTCACGCGGTTGAGCTCCTCCTCGGGCCCGTCCTCATGCTGCCAATCGCGGCCGTTGTCGGTGAACCACAGCTCGCGGGTTTGCGGGTGGAAATCGAACCCCACCGAGTTGCGCACGCCGCGCGCTACGATTTCCATGCCTGAGCCGTCGGGATTGTAGCGGCGGATCTGCGCATGGTTGGGCGAGGGCTCGCAGATGTTGCAGGGCGCTCCGATTGGCACATAGAGCTTCCCGTCCGGCCCGAAGGCCAGGAATTTCCAGCCGTGATGCACCTCGGTCGGCAGCTTGAAAGCGGCGGTGAGATCGACCGGCTGCGGAGCCTTGTCGAGATTGGCCTCGATCTTGTCGTAGCGCAGCACCTTCTCGATCGCGGCGACATAGAGCGCGCCGTCCTTGAAGGCGAGGCCGTTGGGCTGCGTCAGTCCCTGGATCAGCACCTTGTGCGTGCGCTTGCCGTCCTTGTCGGTGACCGCATAGACGCGGTTGATCGTGCGCGTGCCGACGAAGATGGTGCCTTCGTCGCCGCGCGCCATCATACGCGCGCCGGGCATGCCGTGCGCCCACAGCTCGACCTTGAACCCGGGCGGAAGCTTGAGCTTGTCGAGCGGGATCTTGTCGGGTGCGGTGACCGCCATGCGCGGCGGATGCGGTGCCAGCTTGCTGTCGGCCATGCTCGGCGGCCGGCCCTGCGCCCAGGCCGGCGGCTGTTGCTGCTGTTGGCCGAAGGCTGAAATATCCAGCGCCAGTGCGGCGCCCATCATCAGCGCCGCCGATCCCAGCGCCGGCGGCGCGAGTGTCATGGCAATGCCCTTGCTGCTCATGGGTCCACTCCCTTTGCGACTGTTTTCACGGGTGCATGGGCGCGCTCCGGTTTCCCTGCCGAGCCTTGCGCACCGGCAACGGAGACGGCTTTCCGATTGCGGAAGATAGTGTACATTCCACCCCCCGACGAGAGGGAACGTCGCGGCACCTCATCCGTTCCATCGCCCGGGCTAGTTGCGCCGGCAAGGAGGTTCGCATGTGGAAGAAACCCACGATCGTCGAGATCGCCGTCGGCTTGGAGATCAACGCCTACGCCTGCGCCGAGCTAGACTGAGCTCGCTCGGCCGCACGCGGGGTTCGGGATCGGGTGCGCATCCTGGTTCTCGGGGCGGCCGCCGGCGGCGGCTTTCCGCAATGGAACTGTAACTGCGCCAATTGCCGCCGCGCGCGCGCCGGCGATCCGGCCGCATTGCCGCGAACGCAGTCTTCGCTCGCCATCAGCGCCGATGGCGAGCATTGGGTGCTGTTCAACGCCTCCCCCGATCTGAGGCAGCAGATCTCGGTCACGAGCGCGCTGCATCCGCGCCAGGCGGGGCGGCACAGCCCGATCGCTGCCGTCGTGCTCACCAGCGCCGATATCGATCACGTGGCCGGGCTCCTGACGCTGCGCGAGAACCAGAAATTCGCGCTCTACGCGACGGGGCGCGTGCAGGCCGTGCTGCGCGACAGCGCGGTGTTCCGCGTGCTATCGCCGACCGCCGTCGCGCGCCATGAAATCACGCTCGACCGGCCGCTCGATCTCCGCGACGGCGAGGGCAGAGCGCTCGGCTTGCAGCTCACACCCTTGGCCGTGCCCGGCAAGGTCGCGCTCTATCTCGAGGATGCCGCCGCGGAAGGATGGGGCACGCACGCCGGCGACACGATCGGCATCGAGATCGCCGCTGACGACAACGGCCGCGCGTACTACATCCCGGCCTGTGCCGCGCTCACGCCCGAGCTCGCCCGCCGCCTCGACGGGGCGCGGGTCGTTCTGTTCGACGGCACGCTCTGGGACGACGGCGAGATCGTCGCGGCCGGCCTCGGCCAGAAATCCGGCCGGCGCATGGGCCATATGAGCATCGCGGGTGAGGAGGGCACCATCGCGGCCTTCCGGCGGCTTGCGATCGGGCGCAAGATATTCGTGCACATGAACAACACCAATCCCGTGCTGCTCGACGATTCGGCCGAGCGCGCGATCGCCGAGCAGGCGGGCTGGGAGATCGCCTTCGACGGCATGGAGATCGATCTGTGAGCGCCCTGCTTTCGCCCGCCGAGCTCGAGGAGAGGCTGCGCCAGCTCGGCGCCGAGCGCTATCACGACCGCCATCCGTTCCATGCGCTGCTGCACGGCGGCAAGCTCGACCGCGGCCAGGTGCAGGCCTGGGCGCTCAACCGCTACTACTATCAGAGCCGCATTCCGCTGAAGGACGCGGCGCTGATCGCGCGCACCGAGGATCCGGCGCTGCGCCGCGAATGGCGCCAGCGCCTCGTCGATCACGACGGAGACGCGCCGGGCGGCGGCGGCATCGCGCGCTGGCTCGCGCTCACCGACGGGCTTGGCCTCGAGCGCGACTATGTGGTCTCGGCCAAGGGTGTTTTGCCGGCGACGCGCTTCGCGGTCGATGCCTATGTGCGCTTTGTGCGCGAGAACTCGCTGCTTGAGGCGGTGGCGTCGTCGCTGACCGAGTTGTTCGCGCCCACGATCATCGCCGACCGCGTTGCGGGCATGCTCGCCAACTACGACTTCATCGACGCCAGGACACTCGCCTATTTCAACGCGCGCCTGACGCAGGCGCCGCGCGACGCCGATTTCGCGCTCGACTGCGTGAAGCGCGAGGCGCGCACGCCCGAGCAGCAGCAGGCGGTGCTGGCGGCGCTCTCGTTCAAGTGCGACGTGCTGTGGGCGCAGCTCGATGCGCTCTATCACGCCTACGTGGCGCCGGGCCACGTGCCGCCCGGCGCCTTCGTGCCGCAGCGATGAGCGCGCCGATCCGCATCGACGCCACGAGCGCACCGCGCCTCCCGCGCGGCGTGACCGAAATGCTGCAGGACCTCGCCAACAAGGGCGTCGTCGCCGTATGAAAGCGCTCGAGCCGCCGCTGGCACTGCTCGCGGAACTGACGCATCGCTGCCCGCTGCAGTGCCCCTACTGCTCCAACCCGGTGGCGCTGGAGCGCGCGGAGCTCGACACCGATGCTTGGCGACGCGTGCTCGACGAGGCGGCCGCGCTCGGCGTGCTGCAGGTGCATTTCTCGGGCGGCGAGCCCACCGCGCGCGACAACGCCATCCTTGGGGCTCGGGTCGCGCATCGGTGGCGGCTCTTATACTACAGTGCGCCGGTCAT
>SBBV01000298.1 GCA_005240015.1 Candidatus Odyssella thessalonicensis
CGCGTTCGAGATCGGCTTCAACTCGCGCTACCTGCTCGACATCCTGACCCAGATCGAGGGCGACACGGCGCAGTTCATGCTCGCCGATGCCGGCATCGGGGCTCGTCGCCTGCAAGGTCACGCTGCCGCTGCCGAGCATCAGCTTCACCGCGCGCGACTTCTCGGTCGAGATCGTGGAGACGCGGTCGACCGCCTCGGCGAAGGATTTCCGGTTGATCTCGAGCATCTTGTCGTTGCCGGTCGGGATCACGCGCTCGTAGTCGGGGAAGCTGCCGTCGATGAGCTTCGAGGTCAGCACGACCTTCTCGAAGGTGAAGCGCACTTTCGTGTCGGAGAGCGCCACTTTCACTGGCTCGTTGGTTTCGTCGAGCAGGCGGCGCAGCTCGCCCACGGTCTTCCTCGGGATGATGACGCCGGGCATGCCCTCGGCGCCCTCGGGCAGCGGCATCTCGACCCGCGCCAGCCGATGGCCGTCGGTGGCGACCGCGCGCAGGAGGCGCAGGCCCTGGCTCTCGGCGGCGTGGCAATAGATGCCGTTCAGGTAGTAGCGCGTCTCCTCGGTCGAGATCGCGAAGCGGGTGCGGTCGATGATCGTGCGCAGCTCCTCGGCGGCGAGCTCGAATTTGTGCGGGAACTCCCCGTCGTTCATCGAGGGGAAGTCCTCGCGCGGCAGGCAGGCGAGCGTGAAATGGGAGCGCCCGGCGCGCAGCGCCAGTTGCGACGAATCGCCTTGCTGGACGAGCTCCACCTGTGCGCCCTCGGGCAGCTTCCTGACGATGTCGTAGAGCGTGTGCACCGGCGCGGTGGTGGCGCCGTCCTTCGCCACCGTGGCTTCGACCGTGTCGACGACCGAGATGTCCATGTCGGTGGCCGAGAGCTGGAGGCGCGCGCGCCCCGCCTCGATCAGCGTGTTGGAGAGCACCGGGATCGCGTTGCGCCGTTCGACGACGTTCTGAACGTGGCTCAAGGCGCGGAGCAGAGCGGCGCGCTCGATCGTGATCTTCATGGAGGTACTCGGGCGTTGCGCGGGCAAGGGATGCAGAACGGGCGCTTGGGCGGACGCGCCGGCGTCTCCGGGCTGGCCTCGCAGCCCCGGCGGCGATCCACCGTCTTTCGGTTGATCGAAACGCCAGGATTTGCAAGCAACGCGCGCTGCGCGCGGACGGCCCGGAAGGCCGGCTCCGTCCGGGCAGCCAAGCCGCCGCCGAACGGACGCGCATTATAGCAAAGAGCCCTTGTTACAAAAGGATTTCTCGCGCGACGCAAACGCCGCCACGGACGAACGCGGACGAGCACGGACTGAACGGACCCCGGTGCCGATGGCCGTCCGTGCAAGTCCGTGTCCGTCCGTGCGCCGCTGCGCCTACCGCGTCAGCGACCGGGTCAGGATCTCGATGTCCTCGTTCAAGCTCGGATCGCCGCCCCTCAGCTCCTCGATCTTGCGCACGCCGTGCATGATCGTGGTGTGGTCGCGGCCGCCGAACTTCCGGCCGATCTCGGGCAAGGAACGGGTGGTGAGCTGCTTGGCCAAGTACATCGCCACTTGGCGCGGCCGGGCGACGGCGCGGGCGCGTCGCGGCGAGAGCAGATCCGCCATCTTGATGTTGTAGTGCTCGCAGACCCGCTTCTGGATGTCGTCGATGGTCACGTGCCGGTCGTTGGCGCGCAGCAGGTCGGCCAGCACTTCCTGCGCCATGTCGATCGAGATTTCGCGCGTGTTGAGGAGGGTCGCGTGGGCGAGCAGGCGCGTCATCGCCCCGTCGAGCTCGCGGACGTTCGACGTGATCTTGTGCGCCAGGAACTCGGTCACCTTGGGCGGGATCGAGACGCCCTTCTGCTCGGCCTTGGCCTGGAGGATGGAGAGCCGCAATTCGTAGTTGGTGGGGTTGAGCTGTGCCACCACGCCCGAGCCCAGGCGCGACTTCAGCCGCTCCTCGATGCCTTGCAGGTCGACCGGCGGCTTGTCGGCCGAGATGATCACCTGGCGGCGGAGGTCGGCAAGCGTGTTGAAGGTGTGGAACAGCTCTTCCTGCGTCGCCGATTTCTCGGCGAAGAACTGCACGTCGTCGATCATCAGCACGTCCACTGCGCGGAACTGGTCCTTGAACGCGTGCATGTCCTTGAAGCGCACCGCCTTCACGAACAGGGTCATGAAGGTTTCCGACGAGAGGAACATCACGCGCCGCGTCGGCGCCCGCATGCGCATGCGCCAGGCGATCGCGTGCATCAGGTGGGTCTTGCCGAGCCCCACTCCGCCGTAGAGGAACAGCGGGTTGAACGGGATCTCGTCGGCTTCGGCCACGCGCAGCGACGCTGCATGCGCGAACTCGTTGGGCTTGCCGATGACGAAGGTCTCGAAGGTGAACCTCGGATCGAGCGGCGTGCAGAGGTTCTGGACGTCGCCCAGGCGCGGCTCCTCGCCGTTGACCGGGGCCGGCGCCGGCAGCGGAACCTCGTCCTGCGGCTCGCGCAGCGGCGGCTCGGCCGCCTCGGAGCGCGCGCGCCCGTCCCTGGATTCGGCGTGGATCATGATCTCGACGCCGTTGAAGCCCATGTTCTCGTTCTTCCACAGCTGCACGAGGCGGTCGCCGTAGTGGGCCGCGATCCAGTCGCGCCAGAATTTCGAGGTGACGGCGAGGACGACCTTGTCGCCCGAGCTGCGCAGCAAGGTCAGCGAGCGGAGCCAGTTCTTGAAGGCCGCATCGCCGTATTCGTTGCGGAGGTGGGTGCGCACCCGCACCCAGGCACGCTCCAGCGCATTGCTGCCCTCTCCCGGGTAAGAAAAGCCGCCGCTGCCGTTGCCGTTGCCATTGCCGTTGCCACTGAGAGTCACGCTCCGCCCCTTTTGCGCGGCCGATACCGCGTCTGACGCTTTTATGCCCCGCCGCCATGCGGCCCGAACTAGTCCGATCGTGTCCCCTGCGCCCCTCCTCGCTTCCGATGCCGCCGCTAGTCCTGACGCCACGGACAACCGGCGGCTTTCCAGCCCTCGACAGTGCCCCGGTGACCCTCCGCATCGCGGTTGCCCTCGAAGCCGCCGGCGACGTTGTAGCAGGGGCCGTAGCCGGCCTCGGTCATGGCGATCGCCGCCGCGCGCGAGCGCGATCCGCTGCGGCAGATGAAATAGAGCGGCTGGCCCTTGCCGATCCCGGCGCGCGCCACCTCGGCCACGAAATCGGGGTTGAGCGTCATCGCCGGATAGCGCTGCCACTCCACAAGCACTGGTTGCCGCCCGGCGGCGCGCAGATCGGGCAGGCCCACGAACGACCATTCGGCTTGGGTGCGGCAATCGATCAGCGCCGCGGCCGGGTCGCCCCTGATCGCCGCGAAGGCTTGCTGCGGCGAGACATCGCCAGCATAGTTACCCGCGGAGGTCTTTTTCGTCTCGGTCGCCATCCCGTCCGCCCCGCCGCCCGTCCGTCGATAAGACACGCGCCCCTTTTTCCGGTCAACGAATGCAATAGAAAATCACACTAGACCGGTTGAACTATGTGACAAGTGTGGATAAACTCCGGAAAGTCCCGAAAACAAAGGAACGAATCGCCGCACAAGCATTACTCGCGTAATACTTGCCGTTATTCGAGGTGAAACTTTGAGGAGATTGTGCTGCCGTTGTCCGCCACAGAGAAGCAACGCATCTGTCACGGCACCTTAAAAAATCAGCGCGCGAGAATCAATCGGGGCGAGTCGCGAACGTAGCGTTACGTTGCGCGAAAGACACAGTGAAGTGTAACTCGATTCATTCGCCGTGGCAACGTTGTCGACATAAATCTTTGAATCGCCACGCCCGAAATGGCTGCCGAGCGCGTGATGCACCGAATCGACGCAGAGCTCTCTTGGTATTTCAACCA
>SBBV01000339.1 GCA_005240015.1 Candidatus Odyssella thessalonicensis
GCACCGCATCGCCGAAGCGCATCTCGGCGAGCCGCCGCTCGATATCAGCGTGCGTGCGGATACGGAGTCCTGGGCCGCTCGGCCTCGAGCCGTGCGGCCCAGGACTCCGTATCCGCACGCACGCTGATATCGAGCGGCGGCTCGCCGAGATGCGCTTCGGCGATGCGGTGCGCCGTGGTCTCGCCATAGGCGGCACTCCAGGACTTCCAGAGCCAAGCCGGCGTGTTGAGGCGCGGTGCATCCTGCGCTCCGGCGCGCGCCTTTCCTTCTGCTGCGAGCCGGCGCAGCACGGCGTTGACGAGGCTCTTGTAGCGCTCGGCGCTCCGGGTGCCGGCGAGCGCCACGCTTTCGTTGACCGCGGCATGCGGCGGCGTTTCGAGGAAGACGAGCTGCGCGGCGCCGAGGCGCAGGATGTTGCGCGCGGTGTGCGCCGAGGCGGGCAGCGGCCGCGTCACATAGGCGGAGACCAGATCATCGATCTGGCCCAGGCGGCGCAGCGTGGTCGCGGCGAGATTGCGGGCGAAGGCGCGGTCGCGCGGTTCCAACGAACCGCTGATGCGCGCCGCCAAGCTCTCATCGAGTGGCCGATCGCGGGCGAGGACGTCGTCGATCACCGCGAGCGCGGCGCGGCGCGCGGCTATTGCCGGCGGCGCATGGGCATGGTCGTTCGGCGCGATCAGCTCAGCTCCACGGCCCGCTGCGGCGGCGCGGCGGCGCCGAGCTCGGCACGCTGGCACGCGCCGCGCGGCGCGGCTGCGACAGCGGCGCGTAGGTGCCGGCGCCCATCTCGGCCGCCATCTGCTCGAGCGCCGCGATGCGGTTCTCCATGCGCGGATGGGTCGAGAACAGATTGTCCATGCCGCGGCCGGAGAGCGGATTGACGATGAAGAGATGCGCCGTGGCCGGACGCGCCTCGGCCCGCTCGTTGGGGATCTGATGCGCAGCGTTCTGCAGCTTGGCGAGTGCCCCGGCAAGCCAGAGCGGCTGGCCGGAGATCTCGGCGCCGCCGCGGTCGGCCGCGTATTCGCGCGTGCGCGAGACCGCCATCTGCACGATCATCGCGATGAGCGGCGCCAGGATCATGAGCAGGATCGCGCCGACGATGCCGAGCGGATTGCCGCCGCCGTTGTTGTTGTCGCGCGAGCTGCCGCCGAAGAAGAAGCCGAACTGCGCGATCATGCCGATGGCACCGGCGATGACGGCGGTGATGGTCATGATCAGCATGTCGCGGTTCTTCACATGCGCGAGTTCGTGCGCCATGACACCGGCGATCTCCTCGCGCGAGCACATGTTGAGCAGGCCCGTGGTGGCCGCGACGGCAGCGTGGTTGGGGTCACGGCCGGTGGCGAACGCGTTGGGCTGCGGCTCGTCGATCACGTAGACGCGCGGCATCGGCAGCTGCGCGCGGTTCGCGAGCTCCTCGACGATGCCGTAGAATTCGGGCGCGCTCCTGCGGTCGACCTCCTGCGCGTTGTACATGCGCAGGACCATCTTGTCGGCGTTCCAATAGGCGAAGAGGTTGATCGCGAGCGCGATGCCGAACGCGATCAGCATGCCCATCTGGCCGCCGATCAGATAACCGACGCCGACGAAGATCGCCGTGAGTACGCCAAGCAGAAGAGCCGTCTTGAAGTAGCTCATGGTGCCGCTTTCGATGCGCGGAAGGCGCAACCGGATAGATAGAGGCCGGGTTCGGCCCGTCAAGGACGTGGCCCCGAGGCCAATTGCTGCGGGGTGGCGGCAATCCTATATCGCCGGCATGACCGAAAAGCCTGCGCCCGCAGCCAAGCCGCAGGAGCCGGTTCCGGCCGAGCCTCCGACAACGGCCGGCGCCCCGCCCAAGGTGCGGGAAATCGGCGGGCGCAAGGGCCCCGATCCCACGCGCTATGGTGATTGGGAAAAAGACGGCCGCTGCATCGATTTCTGACCCCCGCATTCCACTGGTTGTACAGGCAGGGCGGCGTTGCGACCGTAGATGTTCTTGCTATGTTCTCCAATGAGCGATATGGTTAGGACCGTTCGCCTCTAGGGCTTGCTCCTTGTCCTGGCTGCTTCGCGTAACCGCTGCGGCGGTCATGGCCGGCATGGCTTCTTCCGCCGCCGCGGAGTCGCGCCGCACGATCGCGGGGCCGGTGCGCGCGCATCTCGTGCGCGTCGTCGATGGCGACACGATCGAAGTGCTCGCGCGCATCTGGCCCGATCACTACGTCGAGACGCTGGTGCGCCTCGCCGAGATCGATGCGCCCGAACTGCGCGGCCGCTGCGCCGAAGAGAGCGCGCTGGCGTTGCACGCCAAGGCGCGGCTCAGCGCGCTGCTCGCGGGCCGGCCGCTCCAGCTCGTCGACGTGCGCTACGGCAAATACGCGGGCCGCGTCGTGGCGCGCGTGCTGACCGAGGACGGGCGCGACGCGGCCAAGGTTCTGCTCCAAGAGAAGCTCGTGCGCGCCTATGCCGGCGGACCGCGCCAATCTTGGTGCCCCGAATGAGCATGAAGCAAAAAGGGCGGCCGTAGCGGCCGCCCTTTTCCGCTCATGAACCCGTCGGCCGGTTCAGCGCGTGCCGTAGCCGTCGTCGATGCGGCCGGGCTTCACCGACGTGGTCGCGGCCGGCGCATAGGCGGGGCCGATCGGCGAAGGCGCGCCGTCGCTCCAGCCGGTGGCGTTGAGATCCATCTTCACGCCGGCGACCGCGGCGCCCTTGGCGGCGGGCTTCGCGTAGTCGATGCGCATCGCGGTGTTGTAGCTCGGGCTGAACATGAACCCGTTGATGCCGCGCACATGGACGATGAGCGTGCTGCCGTCCTTGGCATTGCTCCAATAGGCGGTGTCCGGCCAGCGGTCATCGACGCGCTTCTTGGCCGGACCGTACTGCTTCTCGAGCGCCGCCACGGTTTTCTCGGCCTGCGCGATCAGCGCGCGCGCACCGACCACGGTGCGGTTCCACAACGCCGACATGATGAAGACGTGGTTGAGCTGATCGTTCTTGCCGAACGCGAGCTCGACCGTGACCGGATAGCCTTCGAGGCGGCCCACGGCGACGATACGCTTGCCCCGGTCGATCGCCGAATAGACTGCGTGGAGACGGTCGATCGCGAATTCGCGCCGCTTGCCCGCCACTTGGCCGGTGACCCGGAAACCCGCCCGGGCCAGCGCCTTCTGCGCTTCGGCCGCTTTCATGCCCCAGGCGAGGCCGTTGAAGGTGTAGCTGTCGACCAGCTTCTGCTGCGCCATCGCCGACGTTCCGATCGTCATCAGCGCCGCGCCCACGATCGCAGCGACCGCGCCGCGCACGCTCATGAGCGCGCGCTTGCCTTGCTCCTTGAAACCCATTTCGTGCCCCCAACTAGAGGTGTGTAATCGTCGCATGAGACACCGCGCGAGTTGAGGATGACGCCCATCAACGCGCCGGCCGCCACTATTCTCCCCAAGAATTATTGCGATACTCGAAACGTGATCGGTTGAGAAAAAGCTGTCCCCAGCGGCTTCCCAACCCACGCCGGCGCATCGCGTTGGTCAAGTGCCGCGCTTATAACACGCGTTCGCCATCATCGCGATATGTCTTTGGCTAGAACCTTACCATAACCTCATACCGCCTCACCGGCGCGGCGGCGGAATGAACTCCGAGGGGTTCTTCTGGTACTCCTTGCGGAGTTCTTCCTTCGTGAGCGGCTTGGGCTTGGGTGGCGGCTTCTCCGGCTCGGGCGGCATCTCGATCTTGCTCGTCTCGGCGATCTTGCCGCCGACGAAGTCGACGCGCAGCGCGGTCTTGTAGGACGGGCTGAACATGAAACCCTCGGTGCCGCGCACATAGACCGCGAGCAGGCTGCCGTCGGTCGCGCGCGGCCACAGCGCCGTGTCGACCCAGCCATCCTCCTTGCGCTTGATCGCGGGGCCGTAGCGCTCCTCGTAGAACATGACGATGCGGGTGGCCATGTCGACCATGGTCTTGGCGCCCGGGATCGTGCCGTCCCAGAATTTCGAGGTGACGATCACGTGGTTGAGCCGCTCGGCCTTGTCGAAGGCGAGCTCGATCGAAACCGGCTGGCCCGCGATCTTGCCGCTGGCGACGAGGCGCTTGCCGCGATCGACCGACGCGATCGCGGCGTGGAGGCCGATCACGACGAACTCCTCGCGATGGCCCTCGACCGGCGCGCGCGCGACCTTGAAGCCCGCCTTCTCGAGCTTCGCCCGCGCCGCCTCCATATCGGCGCCCCAGGTGAGATCGAGAAACGTGTAGCTCTTGCGCGCCTGCGCCGATGCGGAAGGCGCGAGCCACGTCAGCGCAACCACGAGAGTCACGCAACCCAACGCCGTCATCCTGAGC
>SBBV01000266.1 GCA_005240015.1 Candidatus Odyssella thessalonicensis
CCATGCACCGCAAGATCAAGCGCGCCGAGATCGATCATCTGCTCTATCGCCTGCCGGGGGCGGTGGGCGGCTCGGGTGTTTCCGCCGTCGACGTTTATCTCGTCGATCTCGAATCCGCCGACGGCGCAGCGGGCTGGGGCTTCTCCTATGGGCTGCGCGGCGGCGCGCCGGCTGTGCGCGCGGCAGCGGCCGACCTCATCGACCGCTTCGTGCTCGGCCACACGGCCGATGCGCCGGCCGCCACCTGGCGGCAGATGAACACGGCGCTCAATCGCATCGGACGCGGCGCCTATTACCCGGCCATGGCGGCGATCGATCTGGCGCTCTGGGACCTGCACGCGAAGCAGCGCAAGGTGACGCTGGCCGAGGCCTTGGGCGGGCGTCCACGCGCCGTGCCGGTCTACGGCAGCGGCGGCTACACGTCGAACCAATCCCCGGAAGCCGCGGCGGAGATGGCCGCGACGCAGGCGCAGGCCGGTTTTCCGCTGGTGAAGCTCCGCGTCGGCGGCGACCGCTACGACATCGAGCGCATCAAGGCCGTGCGCGAGGCACTGCCGACAGGCGTCGATATCGCCGTCGACGCCAACGAGAAGTGCGATCTCGCGCGCGCACAATGGCTGGCAAAGCTGTGCGCCGACTACAATCTGCTCTGGCTCGAGGAGCCGCTGCCGGCGCACGATCTCGCCGCTTATGCGGCGCTGGCCCGCACCTCGCCGGTCGCGATCGCGCTCGGCGAGCATCTCCAGGGCGCCGCCGAGTGCATGCCCTTTTTTGAGGCACGCGCCTGCGCCGTGATCCAGCCCGATCACGCGGCGGCGGGCGGCATCAGCGAAGCGCTGCGCGTCTGCCACCTCGCCGAGGCCTTCGGCGTCGGCGGGGCGCCGCATTTCCTGCCCGCGCTGTTCGTGCACGTGGCCGCCGCAGCGCCGAACGTGACTTGGCTCGAGGATTTCCCGCTGCTCGAACCGCTGTTCGACATCGCGGTCAGGATCGACAATCAGCGCCGCATGGCGCCGGGCGACCGGCCCGGCCACGGGCTGAAGCTGCGCGAGGATGCGCGTCAAGAATATCGCGTCACTCGCGCCTGACGCGCGCGCATGGCCCGCTTGCGCCGCCCAATGCTCACAAGCGCGTGAGAAGGGCCGGGCGCGATGCCACTCGCGGGGCGCGGAGGGATATGATCACCGCAGTCTCGGACCAACGCCGCGGAGGAGGACGCTATGCTCGAACTCAAGGTCAATGGCCGCTCGTATCAGGTCGATGTCGAGCCCGATACGCCGCTCCTCTGGGCGATACGCGAGAACGTCGGCTTGACCGGCACGAAATACGGCTGCGGCATCGCGCAATGCGGCGCCTGCACCGTGCACATCGACGGCCAGCCCGTGCGCTCGTGCACGGTGCAGGCCCGCGACGCGGTCGGCAAGCAGATCACCACCATCGAAGGGCTCGCCAGCGGCGGCGCGCTGCACAAGGTGCAGAAGGCGTGGATCGATCACGACGTGCCGCAATGCGGCTACTGCCAGAGCGGCATGATCATGGCGGCCGTGGCGCTCTTGAAGGAGAAACCCAAGCCGACCGACGCCGATATCGATGCGGCGATCACCAACATCTGCCGCTGCGGCACCTTCGTACAGGTGCGTGTGGCGATCCACGACGCGGCCAAGGCGTGAGGGAGGTTGCCATGACGATCATGCCCAACATCAAGCGCCGCTCGTTCATCATCGGCGCCGCCGCGGCCGGCGGCGGCCTCGCGCTCGGCTTCGACCTCCCGTTCGGCACCAAGCTCGCGCAAGCGAGCGTCGGGAGCGGACCCGAGGTGAACGCGTGGGTGGTCATCAAGCCCGACGACACCGTCGTCATCCGCATCGCCCGCTCGGAGATGGGCCAGGGCACCCTGACCGGCTTGGCGCAGCTCGTCGCCGAGGAGCTCGAGTGCGACTGGTCGAAGGTGACGACCGAATATCCGACGCCGGGCCAGAGCGTGGCGCGGAAGCGCATCTGGGGCGATTTCTCCACCGGCGGCAGCCGCGGCATCCGCGAGTCGCACGAATATGTGCGCAAAGGCGGTGCGACCGCGCGCATGATGCTGATCCAGGCCGCCGCCGACGAGTGGAAGGTTCCGGCGAGCGAGTGCACGGCCGCCGACAGCGTGATCACGCACGCGCCGTCGGGCCGCAAGACGACCTACGGCAAGGTCGCCGAGGCGGCCGCGAAGATCGAGCCGCCGAAGGACGTGAAGCTCAAGGATCCCAAGAGCTGGAAGATCGCCGGCAAGGGCGTCAAGCGCCTCGACACGGTCGACAAGACAACCGGCAAGATGATCTACGGCGCCGACGTGAAGCTGCCCGGCATGCTCAACGCCGCCGTGAAGGCCTGTCCGGTCTTCGGCGGCAAGGTGCAGAGCTTCGATGCCGCCAAGGTCGCCGGCATGAAGGGCGTCAAGAAGGTCCTGCAGGTCGATGACGGCACCGTTGCCGTGATCGCCGACACCTGGTGGCACGCCAAGAAGGCACTCGACGAACTGCCGATCGTCTGGGACGAGGGCCCCAACGCCAAGGTCACGAGCGACACGATCGCGGCGATGCTCAAGGAGGGCCTCGACGCGGACAAGGCCTTCGTCGCCAACAAGGTGGGCGACGCCAAAGCCGCCATCGCCGGCGCGGCGAAGAAGCTCGAGGCGGTCTACGCCTATCCGTTCCAGAACCACGCCTGCATGGAGCCGATGAACGCCACGGCGCTCTACACGGCCGACAAGTGCGAGGTGTGGACCGGGACGCAGAACGGCGAGGCGGCCTTTGCCGCCGCGGTCGACGCCGCGGGCCTGCCGGCCTCGAAGGTCGACGTCCACAAGATCATGCTGGGCGGCGGCTTCGGGCGGCGCGGCCGCTCCGACTACGTGATCCAGGCGGTGAAGATCGCCAAGCAGATGCCCGGCACGCCGATCAAGATGATCTGGTCGCGCGAAGAGGACATGCTGCACGGCACCTATCACCCGATCACGCAGGCGCGGATGGTGGGTGCGCTCGACGCGAACAACAATCTCGTCGGCCTCCACATGCGCATCTCGGGCCAGTCGATCCTGGCGCACGTGTTGCCGTCGCGCATGGGTCAGGACGGACGCGATCCCGTCACGTTCCAGGGCTTGAACCCGGGCGGCGAGTTCGCGTTCCAGTACTCGATCCCGAACCTGCTCATCGACCACGCGATGCGCAACACGCACGTGCCGCCCGGCTTCTGGCGCGGCGTCAACATCAATCAGAACTGCATCTACGTCGAATGCTTCATGGACGAGCTCGCCCAAGCGGCCGGCCAGGATGCGCTGGCGTTCCGGCAGAAGCTGATGTCGAAGCACCCGAAGGCGCTCGCCGTGCTCAACGCCGTGGCCGAGAAGATCGGCTGGGGCAAGCCGGCGCCCGAGGGCGTCCATCGCGGCCTCGCGCACTTCCACGCGTTCAACAGCTATGTCGCGGCGGCGGCCGAGATCTCGGTCAAGGGCGGGAACGAGATCAAGGTGCACCGCCTCATCGGCGCCACGGATTGCGGCCATGCCGTGAACCCGGCGCAGATCGACCGGCAGGTGTCGGGCTCGTTCGTCTACGGCCTCTCCGGCGTCTTCATGCAGGAGTGCACGGTCAGGGACGGGCGCATCGTGCAGGAGAACTTCGACACCTACGACTCGATGCGGATCGCGCAGATGCCGAAGGTCGAGTCGATCATCATGCCGAGCGGCGGCTTCTGGGGCGGCGTGGGCGAGCCCACGATCTGCGTGGCCGCGCCCGCCGTGCTCAACGCCTATGCGCGCGCCACCGGCAAGCGCATCCGCTCGTTCCCGCTCAAGAACCACGGCATCACCCTGGTTTAGGGTGAAGCGCGGCGGCCTCGG